>CALBJL010000029.1 GCA_937893485.1 uncultured bacterium
TCCGGGATCGGCTCACATTTCTCGACCAGACCTACAACGACACCGGAAATATCCTTTCCGACCTCAATCAGCTCCTCTACCTCGAAACCGCAGGAAAACAGCTTCTCCTCCAGCTCCTTCGGCGTTACATCTATATCTACATATTCTTTCAACCAGCTTAACGGTGCTAACATGATTTGCCTCCTTTATTTTCCATCCTCTGAATTAGTCATCGATCTGATCCAGTACGCGCAGATCAGACTCAAACAACAACTTGATATTATTGATACCGTATTTTAACATTGCGATTCGCTCAATACCGATACCAAACGCAAAACCGCTGTACTCATCCGTATCAATGCCACAGCCCTCAAGCACCTTGCGGTTGACCACGCCGGCACCGAGCACTTCGATCCATCCGGTTCCCTTGCACAGCTTGCAGCCCTTGCCGCCGCACTGGAAGCAACTCACATCGACCTCTACGGAAGGCTCCGTAAACGGGAAATAAGAAGGACGCAGTCTGGTTGTGACCTGTTTGCCGAAGATCCGCTTGACAAATGCCTCCAGCATACCCTTCAGGTCGCACAGTGTGATTCCCTTATCAACGACCAAACCTTCCATCTGCGTAAACATCGGAGAATGTGTCGCATCATCATCGGAACGGAACACCTTTCCGGGAGAGATGATCTTGATTGGCGGCTTCTTTGCCTCCATAACATGAATCTGTCCGGCAGAGGTCTGTGTGCGCAGCAGATATTCCGATGACAGATAAAACGTATCCTGCATATCGCGTGCCGGATGATCCTGCGGCGTGTTCAATGCGGTAAAATTGTAGTAATCCGTCTCAATCTCGGTGCCCTCGTACACCTCAAATCCCATCGATGTAAAAATGTCGGTCAACTGGTTACACACCTGTGTGATTGGATGCAGATTGCCTTTCTTATTCATTACGGCAGGCATCGTCACATCAATCTTCTCTGCCTCATAGCGGCGGCGCAGTGCCTCCGCCTCAAGTCTCTTTGTGCACTCATCCAGTACGGTCTCAATCGCTTCACGTGTCTCATTGACCCACTGACCGACCTTTGGACGATCCTCGGGCGGCACATCCTTCATGCCCTTTAACACAGCCGTCAACTCACCTTTTTTGCCGAGGATCGCGTTCCGCACCTCGCCAAGCTTGTCCAATCCGTCTGAGCTCTCAATCTCAGCGATTGCATGTTCTCTGATTTTCTGCAATTTCTCTTTCATGGTCATTCTCCTTTTTTAGTCATAACTACAGTACCTGCCACATTCCTGTCTGGCAATAAAAAAATCCCAAAGTCTATTTATTAGACTCTGGGACGAAATTACTCCGCGGTACCACCCGTTTTCCCGTCCGGATCAAAGGCATCTGAAAAATCAGCCAGACTATCTCTCCCAAACGGACACTTTCGCACGTAACGTGTGCAACGTCACAGGCTACTGGCAGCATCGATCCATAATACATAGCTGATCCTGATCTGCCCATCGGTTCACCCGTGCTGCTCCGGCGTGAAATTTCACCCTCATACGCATTCCCAAAGAAACTCTCAGCCATCAGTTTCTTCTCTCTGTCGGTCATGTATGCGGCTACTTTGCGCCATCCATGCATTTTGCTATTCATTATTACGCTCTCACAATCTTAGCACAGCGGCATCAAAACTGCAAGTGCATTTTACAAAACTATCCCGAATACTTGCGGATCTCCACACAGACATTGTCAAAATCCAGCGGCTTTGACAGATGTGCATTTATGCCGGCTGCATAGCTGTTCGCAATGTCATCCGAAAACGAATTTGCAGACATCGCAATGATCGGAACGGTATCCGCATCCGGACGGTTCAGTGCACGGATCTTACGGGCTGCCTCCAGTCCGTTCATGACCGGCATCATAATATCCATCAACACACACGTAAACGTTCCCGGCTTGGAGGCCGCAAACAGATTGACCGCCTGCCATCCGTCTGTCGCTTTGACGACCGTCGCGCCCTTTTCAGTCAGCATATATTCGGCGATCTCCATATTCAGCTCATTATCCTCTACGACCAGAATACGTGCGCCCTTTAATGAGGTCTCTACTTCTTCTGTCACTGGTAGCTTATGTTTATACTGCTCATCCATCCGGAACCGCAGTCTGACCGTAAACGTCGTTCCCTTTCCGGGCTCACTCACAAACTCGATTGATCCGCCCATACAGTCCACGAGCTTTTTCGCAATCGAAAGTCCGAGTCCCGTACCGGAATAGACCGTCCGTGCATGGTCGTGTTCCTGCGCAAATGTATCATATGCATGCTTCTGGAACTCCGGGCTCATACCGATACCGGTATCCGCACATACAAATTCAAAGAGCACATATTTATCATCCACAGAGACCTCCCTGCAGCTGGCTGTAATTGATCCGTTTTCCCGGTTATATTTTATGGCATTTGACAAAACATTCATCAATACCTGCCGTACATGTACCGGACTGCCGATCAGATGCCAGTGTGTGCCTGCCAGTATCTCCCTCTCAAACGTCAGATGGCGGCTCTTCGCCTGCGTATCGATCATATCCACCATGTCACGCAGTTGCTCACGCAGATCAAACGGTTCTTCCGATAATTTGATCTCCCCGGATTCCAGCTTGCTCATATCGAGCACATCGTTGACCAGATCCAGCAGAAACTCAGACACACCCGTGATCTTGTCCAGACAATCTACGACCTTTTCCTCATCCGGCAAACTCCGTTTTCCGATATCTGCCATCCCTAAAATGCCATTGATCGGTGTGCGCACATCATGGCTCATACGGCGCAGAAAATCTGTCTTTGCCGCATTCGCACGCTCTGCCTCCAGTACGGTCAGACGCAGCTTTTCCTGATACTCCATCTCTTTCCGTTTTTGTTCTGACACATTACGGAATACGAGCATCACTGCATGGATCTCCCCACTCTCATCCGGCTCCTGCGGAATCAGTAGTGACTGATACCATCTGCCCTCGATGCCTTCGAATGAAAATCCCAGAAACTTTTCACCCTTCAGCCGCTCCTGCAGCGTGATCAGATCCGTAAATTCCGCAAAGCCCTGCCGGTGATCCGGATGCACCAGATGTTCACACATCTTATTCAGTGCCGCATCCGCACGCGGCTCGCCAGCCAGAAGTCCGCGCACTTCCTCCGTTGCGATGACTGCCTCCCAACTGTTCTGATCAAGCCGGATCAGCAGATTCGTCGTATAGATCGTGCCAATCGTCCGGATCAGGTGATATTCTTTTTGCATTTTACCCAATAACACCTTTTCGTTCCGCTGCTGCTGACTCAGAATAATCAAAGACACAAACAGATAGCCCACCAGCGTGATAAGCATATAGATCCATCTGCCGGAAAAAACCTCGGAATCCTCATAAAACGCGTACAGGTAATACTCATGATACAGTGCATGTGTGCCGTACCAGATCTGTCTGCCATCTCTCAGACGGATCAGTGAATCTCCTGCATTCGTTGTGCCGCTGGCATTCACATTGGTAAACGGACACTGGGCGACCGAAAGCCCCTGTAACACCTCTGAATTAGTACCGAGCACCACTTCTCCGTCTGTAATCACAACGACCGCATTTTTACGGAAACGGTTCCCCTGAACCAACGTCTGTAGTGACAGCTCGTTCCGGTCATTTTTGAGCTCCGTCACATCCGTGTAACAGATCACCACATCACGGGTATCCTCCGCAAAAGACACGGCATAGTTATAAGTCCGGATACCGATCTTTATCTGATCGGCATAATTTTCCACTGGATTCTGCTGCATACCCACAATATTATTTTCCCGCTCGATATAATGCAGCAATGCCTCAGAGGTACGCCCGTTCCGGTCCACAAAGGCGATCATCTCCAGATGTTCGCCAAGCACAATCGCTCCTGTAAGCGAAAGATTCTCTGTAAACGTAAGCAGGCTGTCCACATTCATGTTCTCCCCGTTGTTCACATAGGAGCTGAGCATATCTGCGGCATTGATCTGTTCCTGCAAATCCTGTGCCAGATTACCCATCTGGTAATTGCTGTACTTCTGACAGACATTTTCCAGAAAACGGATCGTCTCGTCGGCATCCCGCTCAATGTCATTGAGATTATAACGTGTACCGATCAGAAACACACAGGATAAAAACACAACACCTATGATACACAGCAGATACCCAATCTGTATTCTTTTATGGAGTTTCTTTTTACCCATCTCCGACATGATTATTTTACCTCATACAGATTTGTCTCCACATCCATTCCGTGTGCAGTCAGAATCTCTGCTGTCGTCCCGTCCTTTGTCATTTCATTCAATATCTTTGTCAGGGTATGTATCAGCTGCGGGTCTGCATCGTTTGAAAAAGCGACACCCAGGCTGGCGCGGCTTAAGCTTATATCCAGATACCGGAACTTTCCCGGATATTCACTGATATAGAAATTCAGCGAACCCTCATGGCCCACGATCGCATCGACGTACCCCTTGCGCAGCGCCGTAAACACCGTTCCAATGTCACTGTATGCATTGATCCGTTTCGGATTCAACAGATACAGCTCATGCTCCGGATCACTCAAAAGCTTTTCCGAGGTAGAACCTGCCTGTACACCGATCGTCCTGCCATTCAGATCCGATAAATCCTGAATCATGCTGTCCGCTGCAACCGCGACCACGCGTCTCGTATACAGATACGGTCCAGCCCATTGATAGTCCTCGCGTTCCGTCATCGCCAGACAGGTCCACAGGCAGTCGATCTCTCCCCACTTCAGGCTCGCATCCCACGAAGCGACATTGACCTCCCTAAACACCGGCTCATAGCCCATCCTCGCACACGCTTCTCTCGCAAGCTCCACATCAATGCCCGCATATGTACCATTGATATCTTTATAACTATACGGAGCATAATTCGTAATTCCGATACGAAGCTGCGGCAGCTCCTGTTCTTCTTTTTCAGGCAGCGCCGCGCAGCCACTGAGCATACATATACCAATCAACATATAAATAAGCCATGCTATCTTCCGTTTTCCCATACCTGCTCCATATCTGTCCGGGTCTGCACAGACCCGTATTTCATCCTTTGCAAACATACGCTGCTATTATACCAATACATATCCGCATTGACAAGCATGCACCTGCGCTGATACCCGGAAAAACGGCTACTTTTTTCGTAATTTCTGCCGCAGATACATGGAAATCCGTTCACTGTACAGATGGTTCACCTCGGCACCCACCAGCAAAATATACATACAGATGTACAGCCAGAACATGATCAGTACGATCGTCGTCAGGCTGCCATAGCTGGAAAACCCATGAAAATAATCGACATAAATCGACACTCCAAAAGAAAATGCATACCATGCAACGGCGCAGATAAACGCCCCCGGAAGCTGTCTGAGATAAGTGATCCGCGATCCGCCCTCTCCTCTCCGGTTTGGAAATGCCCAGTAAAACAGCGCAAAGATAAACGTCAGTCCACCGATACCAATCAATATTTTCAGCCGCAGCAGCACATTTGTGAGCACCGCGACCGCCGGCAGATACTTCACCAGCCACCCCTGCAGAGTCCGCCCGAACACAAGCAGCACGAGCATAAGTATGATCGAAAAGATCATGACAAATGTATAGATCACTGACCAGAACCGCAGACGCAGCCACCCTCTGGTCTCCTCGAGATCATACATCCGGTTCAGCCCGTCTGTCAGATACTGGATGCCCTTTCCGGCTGACCAGATTGCCACAATCGCCGAGATTGAGATCAGTCCGACCGAGGTCGCATAAGTCTCCTCTATGATGCTGACCAGAAAACCGGCAATATAATCCGGCAAAAACATGTTCACGCCTCTTGTCAGAAAATCCAGTGAAACCGGTGTGTATTTCAGCATCGCGCCAAAAAAGAGCATAAACGGAATCAGGGACAGCAGTGTAAAATAGGCAGACTGTGCCGCATACGCAGTCACATCATCAGCCCGGCATTCTTTCAGAAATCCCTTCACTTCTCTGATTATCTTCATGTATGATCCTCTCAGTTCTATCGTTCTATATCATTTGTCTTTCATATAGAGCCGGTACAGCTTCGTTCCCGGATAGTAGGTCTGCAAAATCTGCTCCATATCCATTCCTGCCTGTGCACACCCATTTGCCCCATACTGGCTCATGCCGATTCCGTGACCCAGCCCGCCACCAGACAACACAATTCCGTTCTCGACCGGCTGCACATAAAAATACACGCTTGGCAGCAGATCCCCAACCGGCAGCTTTTCGCCATCCTTATCCTGAAGTTCACTGAGCCATCTGCCGAGTGCACGGCGGATCTCGTGCTCATTTGTCAGCTCCCGCTCACCGTTTTGTGTGCGGATGCGCAGTCTGCTCACCGCCCCTGAAGCAGTCCGCTCCAGCACCTTTAAACGAACCTGCAGCTCCTCATCCGGCTGCAAAAGCGCCTGCCATCTGTAGTAGCTGCTGTCAGAATCGTAATCGGATGCGACCTGCTCACTGATATAGGCACGAAATGCATCCTCATCCGACAGATCCGGTACACTCTTGTCATCTGCATTTCCCCGCACCGGCTGTAAATAATCCAGTTGCGGCAGCCCCCAGAGCTCCCTGCCGCTCGTCACACCTGCCGAAGTGGAAAAAAAGTATGTCTCCGCCGGCAGATCGCCTTTGGTGAGAATCTGTCCGTATACCTCCCGCACAGCCTCTACAACACGCTCATCCGGCGCTGTCCGGTTGTATGCCTGATACTGCACCGAATCATCCACATCCGCCCCATACTGCGGGTAATTGTCCTGCATGAGCTGCAGCACAATATAAGTACGTGCACACACGACCTGTGCCTTCAATGCCTCTGTCTCAAAGTATGCCGGCATTTCGCTCTGTACAACACCGCACAGATAATCCTCGATCGGTACGACATTGACGATGGCATAGCCGTCCACATACCGTGTGATCCGCAGATCCCCACAGTAGCCGAGCGTATCCCTCTCACCGTCCTGATCGGCAAGATAGACCTTTCCTGCCTCCGATGAGACGACCGCTGTCTCTCCGATCTCAAGTCCCAGCTTTCCAATATTAACTATCTTATGCTCCTTTTTCTGTCTGGTGACACCCTGAAACGTAACGGTGTAGGGTTCATTGGCGGATACATATACCTTATCCCCCACACATGCACCGTCCTGCAGCAACAGCACGTGGATCTTTGTCGAAGCATCCACCTCCGGCATATGTACATCTTCCATTTCCTGCACGGCGGGCACTGCCGACTGTACGGGATCGTACATCCCTGTCTCAAACAGCTCTGCCACCTGTGCGCGTGTCTGCGACAACCGCCATGCAGATAACGGCTCATTTTTCTGCTGTTCCCAGTCCAGCAGATTGCTCAGATTCGCCACTTTCCAAACGTTCAGATATTCTAAAAACTGCTGGTATGCACCGTAAGTACACGGCTCATCCAGCTGCTTAGCTGCTTCGGTCACTGCCTGTGACTGATTCAGAAACGCATATGCCTCCTCCACCTGTGCCGCCGTTACCGTATCACCGGTCGCGCTGCTCTTTGCTGCCGCATGGTTGCTGATGAAAAAAATCACGCCGATGAGCAGCACACAGATCCCGCACAGACTTGCGAGGACAAATTGATTTTTAAATTGTTTTTTATCAGGCACCCGATATTTTTTCATGAGATCTGATCTACTTTCTGTTTAAAATTATATCTATATATTATATAGAATTATCCTAGCACGGTTAAAACGTGAAAAAGAAGCTGCAGCTTTTATCTGCAGCTTCTTTTTAAGCATTTGTATTTTACAGAAAAAATCTGTTTCTCATTTGTTACTTCAAGTATCATCTTTTGTAAAAACCCGAAATGCCGTTTCTTGTATTTTGACTCCTAGCCAATGCTAGGTGGGTAACCGCAGTCTTGCTTCTGCCTTCCTCTGATCCGCAGATAAGGCGTGACATCCACAAGTTCATATAGGAATCCCGTTTAAAGTAAATGTAGGTTCAAAATAACAAGAGTTATCGCACATTCCAGGCGTTACATCTTAATCATAACTTATCATTAGTGTCTGACAAAATTATAACTTAATACCTGGTAATTCGCAATGGAAAAACTTCACATCTGCAAACATTTTTTTATTCCGTTTGAATTACTTCTGAGGTCCTGCGGAAACAAGTGCCTTTCCTGCATCATTTCCCTCATACTTTGCAAAATTCTTAACGAAACGATCAGCCAGATCATTTGCCTTTGTCTCCCACTCAGATGCATCTTCATAAGTATCGCGGGGATCGAGAATGCCTGTATCTACACCGTTTAACTCGGTAGGGATCTCGAAGTTGAAGATCGGCAGAGTCTTGGTCGGAGCGTTCTTGATATCTCCGTTTAAGATTGCGTCGATGATTCCTCGGGTATCCTTGATAGAGATACGCTTGCCGGTTCCGTTCCATCCGGTATTTACGAGGTAAGCCTTTGCTCCGCTCTTCTTCATCTTCTTAACAAGCTCCTCTGCGTACTTGGTCGGATGCAGCTCTAAGAATGCCTGACCGAAGCAAGCGGAGAAGGTAGGTGTAGGCTCGGTGATTCCGCGCTCTGTACCTGCTAACTTTGCTGTGAAACCTGACAGGAAGTAATACTGTGTCTGCTCAGGAGTCAGAATGGATACCGGAGGAAGTACGCCGAAGGCATCTGCTGATAAGAAGATCACGTTCTTTGCTGCCGGAGCAGAAGAAACGGGGCGTACAATATTCTCAATATGGTTGATCGGATAAGATACACGTGTATTCTCTGTCACACTCTTATCGTTGAAATCGATCTTGCCGTCTGCATCTACGGTAACGTTCTCTAACAGAGCATCGCGTCTGATTGCATTGTAGATATCAGGCTCAGACTCCTTGTCCAGATTGATAACCTTTGCGTAGCAGCCTCCCTCGAAGTTGAATACGCCGTTGTCATCCCATCCGTGCTCGTCATCACCGATCAGCAGACGCTTAGGATCGGTAGACAGTGTAGTCTTACCTGTTCCTGACAGACCAAAGAATACTGCGGTGTTCTCGCCGTTTAAGTCAGTGTTTGCTGAGCAGTGCATAGAAGCGATGCCCTTTAACGGCAGATAGTAATTCATCATAGAGAACATACCCTTCTTCATTTCTCCGCCGTACCATGTGTTGATGATTACCTGCTCCTTGCTGGTAATATTGAAAGCTACACAAGTCTCAGAATTCAGACCTAACTCCGCATAATTCTCTACCTTAGCCTTAGATGCGTTGTATACAATGAAATCAGGCTCGAAGTTCTCTAACTCATCAGCGGTGGGAACGATGAACATATTTGTTACGAAATGAGCCTGCCAAGCTACCTCTACGATGAAACGGATTGCCATACGGGTATCCTTGTTTGCTCCGCAGAAAGCATCTACAACGAACAGTCTCTTGTTGCACAGCTCTTTCTTTGCAAGATCCTTAACAACTGCCCATGTTTTTTCTGTCATCGGATGGTTGTCATTCTTGTACTCATCGGATGTCCACCATACAGTGTCCTTAGAGTTCTTATCCATAACGATATATTTGTCTTTGGGTGAACGTCCGGTATAGATACCAGTCATTACATTCACTGCACCGAGCTCTGTCACCTGACCTACCTCATAGCCCTCGAGCCCAGCCTTTGTCTCCTCCTCGAATAACATCTCATAGGAAGGATTGTGCACGATCTCCGTTGTTCCGGTGATGCCATACTTTGTTAAATCGATTGCTGCCATCTTGTGTTTACCTCTCTCTTTCTTATTTTTTCTTTAAATTATTTTAATATAATTTTTAAAGATATAAAAGACATCGCAGAAGCAAGCTCCTACTCAATCGTGATTATTTTAACATTCTTTTTCCTATCCGTAAAGTAGTTATTTCCCAGACCTTAAAAAATTTTTATAACTGCTTTTAAGCGGTTTGCACAACTACTGTCCCACAAAATGTTAAAATTCTATTAACTTTCAGATTTCTATGGCTTTTTTCACTCAAACTATGTTATGATAAACATTCAAAAGCGATTTTTTAATGATATAAGAGAAAAGGAGGCGTACTATTTATGGAACGTAATTTTGCTGAAATCACTCCCGAACTCGCAGAACTCGCGCAGCGGAGCATCAGCTCCTACTGCATTGATCCGGCATTATATACAACTTACGATGTAAAACGCGGACTCCGTGATGTGAACGGAAAAGGTGTCCTCGTCGGACTCACAGAGATCTCAGAGGTCTGTTCTACACAGATTGTAGACGGAAAATCAGTCCCAGCCGAAGGACAGCTCTACTACCGTGGCTACAATGTCCGCGATCTGGTGCGGGGCATCCGGCCGGAGAGCCATTTCGGATATGAGGAATGTGCCTATCTGCTGTTATTTGGTGAGTTGCCGACAAAAGAACAGCTCGCACAGTTTTGTGCACTGTTAGCTGACTACCGCACGCTGCCGACCAGCTTTGTGCGGGACATTATCATGAAGGCTCCCAGCAAGGATATGATGAACACACTCGCACGAAGTGTACTCACACTGTATTCTTACGACGATGCTGCCAACGACACCTCCGCACCAAACGTATTGCGCCAGTGTCTGGAGCTCATCAGCTTATTCCCGCTGCTGTCTGTCTACGGATATCAGGCATACCGCCACTACCACGATGGAGAGAGCCTGTTTATCCACACACCGGAAGCTAACCTGTCTACTGCTGAGACGATTCTCTACACACTCCGACCGAATAAAAAATATACGCCCCTTGAGGCGAAGCTGTTAGACATTGCTCTGATTCTGCACATGGAGCACGGTGGCGGTAACAACTCCACCTTCACGACACATCTTGTATCATCCTCAGGCACGGATACTTATTCGGTCATTGCCGCCTCACTCGGATCGCTCAAGGGTCCCAAACACGGCGGTGCAAATATCAAGGTTATCCAGATGTTCGAGACAATGAAAAAAGAGATCAAAGACTGGACGGATGAGGACGAGGTCAGCGACTATCTGCGCAGGCTTTTACATAAGGAGGCGTTTGACAAGGCTGGTCTGATCTATGGTATGGGGCATGCAGTCTACTCTCTGTCCGACCCGCGTGCGGTGATCTTCCGCTCGTTTGTCGAGCGCCTGTCGATCGAGAAAGGCTATGAAAAAGAATTTGCCCTATATGCTATGGTCGAGCGTCTCGCACCTCAGATCATTTCCGCAGAGCGGAAGATCTATAAGGGTGTCAGCCCGAACGTCGATTTTTACAGCGGTTTCGTATATTCCATGCTCGATCTCCCGTTAGAGCTGTACACGCCGATCTTTGCGATCGCGCGTATCGCAGGCTGGAGCGCACACCGCATGGAGGAGCTCTGTTGCGGCGGAAAGATCATGCGTCCCGCATACATGAATATCTCCGAACACCGCGACTATGTTCCGATGGATGAACGCTAAAAAATTTTCCGGCATGAAAAAAAGAACTGCTTCTGCAGTTCTTTTTTCGTGACATATTTATTTAATATATTTCGCCTTGTTCTTTTTCGTCTCACGCAAAAACCATACGCACAGGATCAGAAACAGTGCGACCGCAACGAAATTGGCCATCGGCACTTCGAGATATTTGTCGTTCACATAGCCTGCGACTCCGTAGATCATCGCCATAATGCCAAAGAGGACTAACGGCTTGAACATCGCACCGCAGAATCCTTTCATATCCTTTGCGCCGACAAGCTCCGCCTGGTTGATAATCAGATTAGACGGCTGTCCTGTACGCTTCATCTGATAGGCACTGTAAACCATATACAATCCATAAAAGAAAATGACAAAATCAAAAAGCACCATAAAAGAATCTGAATTCATGTTATTACCTCATTTCATTTGTGATTTTACCGTATAAATAGCTCCACGGTATGCATATATGAATGAATTATACTCTATCTATGATTATTTGCCAAGTAAAATCATGAAATATGCAAAAACTTGGTTGCTTAAACTTGCAAAAAGTTGTATATTTTTAATAGACGCTATGAACGACCCATAATTTTCTAAGATATAAAATCATAGCGATATGCAATCACTATTTTTTGTAAAGGAGTACAACTATGCAGTTAAAAGACGCAAAAATTCTGATTGGCGATGATTCCATTCTCGCCCGTAAGCAGCTCAAGGATGTTCTGACCTCTCTCGGCGCTACACGCTTTGTGGAAGCCGTAAACGGAAACGAGGCAGTCGAAAAATTTATCGCCGAAAAGCCGGATCTGATCTTTTTAGATATTATCATGCCGATCAAGGATGGTATCTCCGCAGTCAGGGAGATCATCGCCGAGGACTCTGCCGCCCAGATCGTCATTGTATCTTCTGTCGGTACACAGCATCAGCTCAAAGCAGCGATTGAAGCAGGTGCAAAGGACTTTGTGCAAAAACCGATCAACGCAGAGCAGATTGCTTCCATCGTTTCTTCCAGATTCGAATAAATTGTTGCCACTCACAATCACTCATTATACGAATAGAGGATTTAGTTATGTTTGTACAGTTTTTTGGAGGTTTTTTACTAAATAAAGGAGCTGTGACACGTGAACAGCTCATAGATGCAATGGAGAAAGAATCCACCGCGCATATCCAGCTCGGTACGCTGGCGATGCACGCAGGGCTTATGGACGCCGAGCAGATCGAGGATGTCCGCATCTCACAGACGCATACGGACAAGCGTTTCGGTGAGATCTGTGTCGATAAGGGTTATCTGACAGAGGCACAGGTCGATGAACTGCTGGCATCCCAGTATCCGAAATATCTGTTACTTGGACAGGTACTCGAGGAGCAGGGTGTGTTCGACCAGAGTACCTTCAACGCGCTGGTTCAGGAATATATCACCAAAAACTCGATTCCCGAAGAGGATCTTTCCAACAAAAATGAGGGCAGCATTCCCGGACTGGTCAAGGACTACTGCTCCGAGTTTCCGAGCAGAAACAAGGAATATCAGCTTGAGTACATACAACTGCTGCTGAATGACCTGATCCGTTTTATCGGCAGCGATTTCACACTGCTGCATCCGGTCATCTATTCCAGCGGATACCCGACCCAGAAATATTCTGCACAGTCGATCACCGGCAGCTATCCCGCTGCCATCGTATTAGACATGACAGAGGACACGGCGATCAAATTCGCCAGCCGCTATGCATCTGAGGATTTTGATACATTTGACGAATATGTACAGGCTTCGATGGAGGATTTCCTGAATCTGCACAACGGTCTGTTCAATGTCAATATCTCCAACACCTACTCGGACGAGCTCGGGTTAGAGCCTCCGTTTTCAGGCGAAAAGACACAGATCAAGAGCTCCGCTCCGATGTTTATGTTTCCGGCACTGTTCTCTTTCGGTATCGTAAATATCGTGTTATCCGAAAGCGCATAAGGTCACAAAAAAGTGGTGCACTTCACAGAAGCTGCACCACTTTTTGAGTTCACCTGCTTATCAATACTCATGCATGATAATCATTCAGATTTGTGTGTGTGATCTTACCGAAATCCCTGATAAAATCCTCATATTTCATATAAAACTGCCCGTATGTCTCGTCCGAAGAAGTCGACAACATCGAATCACTCATATGCCGGCTGCCGTCCTCACTATATTGCAGGGAATGCATACTATAGGGATTGCGCAACAGTACGAGGCGCTGTCCGTCACGGACTTCACCGCCCATGACCGTATAGGCATGCCCGGAATTGAGTCCGGTCACACTCTCATGTCCGCTGCCCGCATTATATACGACATGATTTTCCCTTGCATGGCAGATCTGTTCAAACAGATCCCCGCTTTGGATCATCTGCTCGATCTCCTGCTCATCCATTGCATTTTTATTCATATCCATGTGTGCTTCGATACCGAGCAGACGCTCCAAAAACTGACCACCCTCTCCATACCACAGCGACTGATAGCCGGTGCTTCCGTTTCTACCTACATAGGCACAGGCTTTCTCGATCATCTGCATCCACAACGAGCCTGCTGACAAGGCATCCACGCCTCCCATGACCCGCGGGATCTCCTTTTTCACCCGCACATACACAGGCACAAGCTCTGTCTGCTCGATCTCTTCTGCCTCAATAAATTCAAAATCATCCATGATTTCGCTGCTTGACTCATCCTCCTGTGAATCCTCCGGCGACGCCTGACGCGGCACGACACGTCGCTCAAACAGGCGCACGGTCACAGTTCCGTCGCCGTTATCTTTGATGCACCGCTTGATGAGTGCCGGATCGCATTCCACCAGACCTCCGACACTGGCTACCATATAACAGTTTGATACCAGTCGCTGCTTGAGATCGTTGATCGTCGGCTCATGTGAAAACAGCGGTGTATCCCGTTGGTCACTCCACGTGGAAAATGCACGTATCATTTTATTTCTCGTCGATCCACTGCCGCTGTTTCCGGTTTCCTGCGGTTTTTCCCGTGTGCAGTCCATCACCTGCGCATCTGCCGGAATCTCCAGTGTACCGTTTGTCATAGTATCAAAATAACCCTTGAGCTCGTTCAGCAGCTGCCGCTGCTGTTCACTCAGATCCGTTCTTCTAAGCGCATTCCCCACAAGCTCCATGGCTTTCATGAGCCGCTTGCGCTCCTGCGTATAGCCCACTTTGTACCGTGTGCCCTGCACATACTGATTCACCGCACCGGCAATATCACCTAACTGTGCATCCTGAAGCCTCTGCACCTTCTCCACCAGTGATTCCCTTGAGCGCATACTGCGCAGATCTGAATGGGTATGCGTTGCCTCTTCCCTTGTGCGAAGCAGTGCAGGCTGTACCGCGGCAGGCGCAGGTGCAGCTGCCACCGGTGTCCTTGTTCTGGAAAAACGCGCTTTAAAACCGGTTCTGCCAAGCTGCGCCGTTTCTGTCATATGGGCAGTCTGCTGCTGGTAGATCTCCTCCGGATCAGCCTGCTGCTCCTGCTGTTGTTCCTGCATCTGCTGTTCCAGCACATTCTGCTGTTCCTGCGCCTGCTGCATCTGCTGCGTGTTGATGGTCTGCGTCTGTCTGTGCAGTTGTTCCTGCCTTGTCGCATTACACATAATCATTTTCCCCCAATTCTCCCATACATAAAATTGTCTGTTCCATATCGGAATCCAACAGGCGCGTATATACCTGTATGGCTTGCTCCGTAGATAAAATCATTTCTATTTTAATACCTGTCTGATCCGCAGGCAAAGCCGGATCGCCGGCAAAGCGCCTGTCCAGCTCATCCGCCGCACCGGCTAACAGCGGCAGGAACAACTGCTTATATTCCCCATTTACCCAGCAGTAATCCAGCCTGACGCGTGTTCCGTAAATGCTGTATAAAACCGCGCTGCACAGCTCTCCGTCCCGCATCACTGCACACCCGCCTGCATCCGATACCAGATAGCGGCTGAGATGTTCTCCGGTCTTGTCGATCAGCCACTCATTAAAGATATGCTTTTCACGGGTCGTTAATTCGTCTAACGGACGCATCGCACCCATCTTTTTATAGGCACCGCGTTCCTGCAATGCAAACTGAACCGTTTCCAGATCCGTGATTCCGAGCGGAATTTCCATAACCTCCATCTGAAAACCGCAGCTCTTTAAAAACGGCATCAGCGCCAGATTGTCTCTGCCCGGCTCACATTCATAGGAAACAGTCAGGCATCTTCTCTCTCCCGACATCTGTTTTGCAATGTATGCCAGCAGCCCGCGTCCAAGCCCCTGACGCCTATACGCCGGAAGCACATAGATGCTGCGCAGTACCCACGCGGTATCCTGTTCCTCCCAACATGCAGCCCCGCACGGCTGATCCTGACAGGTAACTCCGATCGCATGTGCCCTGCGGCTGCCACGCATCAGCTCTATAAATATCTCTTCCGGCAGATCCTGCGCCCACTTTGCATACGTCGTCTGATTCAGAAGTTCTATCCCCATTCCATACACTCCTTTGATCACCAATTCCAAAAAAGGTAACTATTCCGCGTTCTACCCCAACGATACGAATAGTTACCTTTTTATTATCTCATATATAGAATCATTTGACTAGCGGATTCCTAAAAACTCCTTGACTGCATCCGGCATCTGGGCAACTTCACATACATGATCATGGACAACCGGGGCATTACGGATCTCCTCTATCGCTTTCGGGATCTTCACATTTCCGATCTTGCTCAGCTCGTCTACCAGCTCAAAATCGCCCATCGTATCATACTGCGGATCAATCGCTTTCATGACGCTCCGCGTAAACTTGAACGGTGATGCAGTGCTGGCGATGACTGTCTTTGCATCGTCCGCATGCTCCTTGCGGTATTTGGTATAAACACTCGCTGCGACAGCGGTATGTGTATCAATGATATATCCGGTCTTTTCATACAGATCCTTAATGGTAGCCGCAGTCTCCTCCTCCGTCGCATAACCGCCGACAAAATCAGCTAACTGCCCGCGCATCTGCGGTGTGATCGCATAGACACCGGTCTCTGTCAGTGACTTCATAAGCGCAGCATTCTTCTCGGCATCATTGCCCGCGATGCGGTAGATCAGACGCTCTAAGTTGCTGGAGATCAGAATATCCATGGACGGGGAACTCGTCAGCATAAACTCACGGTTTTTGTCATAGGTACCTGTCTCAAAGAAATCAAACAGCACCTTGTTCTCATTGGATGCACAGATCAGCTTTGCGATCGGCAGACCCATATTCTTTGCATAGAAGGCTGCTAAAATATTTCCAAAATTGCCGGTCGGCACAGCAACATTGATCTTCTCTCCGTCCGCGATCACGCCTTCCTTTAATAATTTTGCATATGCATAAACATAGTAGGCAATCTGCGGCACCAGTCGTCCGATATTGATCGAATTTGCAGAAGAAAACTGATAGCCGTTCGCATCCATCAACTCAGCGAACGCACTGTCGTTAAACATCTGCTTCACACCGGTCTGCGCCTGATCAAAGTTGCCCTTGATACCAACGACATAGGTATTGTCACCCTTCTGTGTCACCATCTGCTTTTCCTGAATCGGGCTGACACCGTTTTTCGGATAAAATACAACGATCTTGGTTCCCTTGACATCTGCGAAACCGGCAAGCGCTGCCTTTCCGGTATCTCCGGAGGTCGCTGTAAGGATCACAATGTCATTTTTGACTTCATTTTTGCGTGCTGCGGTAATGAGCAGATGCGGCAGAATCGAAAGTGCCATATCCTTGAACGCGATCGTAGCACCGTGAAACAGCTCCAGATAATAAGCTCCGTCCGCCTCTACGAGCGGTGCGATCTCCTCGGTATCAAACTTGGAATCGTAGGCGCTGTCGATACAGTGCTTTAACTCCTCCTCGGTAAAATCCGTCAGAAACAGCTTTAACACCTCATAGGCGGTCTGCTGATAGGTCATATCTGCCAGATCCTTCAGGCTGACATCCAGTGCCGGAATCTCACTCGGCACGAACAGTCCGCCGTCATCCGCAAGACCCTTTAAAATCGCCTGTGAAGCTGTCACCTTGTCGTTTGCATTTCGTGTGCTTGAATAATAGATTGCCATATGCTCACCTTTATCTTTCTTATTTATAATGCTTTTTCTCATGCTTTACAAAACCCATTTTCACCCATTATAAATAAGCCGTTTTCATTTGTCAATAAAGACGGGGCACTTTGATTTTAGAAGAATCGGAAATAGAAATAGAATTGTTTTCATTTACATGTAAATATGGTACACTTTTAGCGTTACAAGATGATTCATTTTCAGGGAGATTGGCATATGGCATCCGGTGTATACAAGGCACAAAAAAAAGACGGCACGGTCTATTACCGCGCCAATATCCATTACCATGCAAAACATGTTTCCCTCGGCAGCTATGCGACACAGGCACAGGCGGCTGAGGTGTATACAAAAGCACGCGCCCTGCTGGATGATCCGTCAGCGACACTGCCGCATGTATTTTTTCAGCAGGAATATGCTGCGATTCCCTATGATAAGATCGTGATTCTGTTGAATTTCCGCGATAACGGCATGTATCTCGGCACACCGATCTATCTGAAATCCGCACATTATTTCGTGTACTATCTCTCACCTGAAATCGAATTGAAATTCGATAATGATGATTTATTTTACTATTCCAGCCATCGCATCTTACGGCGCGGCGGACATCTGTATACAAATGACTACGGTATGCAGGTCTCCCTGCTCTCCCGTTATGGCATCAAAAACTATGCCGTCGCAGGCGTAGACTATGAATTTGTCAACGGTGATCCGACGGATCTGCGCTATGCAAATGTGCGCAATATCAATCCCTACTATGGGGTGAGCCGCATCGACAACAATGGCCGTATCTCCTACCTGACCCGCATCCATATCAATGGAAACTATCAGATCGGAATCTATAACAGCGAAACCGAAGCCGCCATCGCCTACAATCAGGCGGTCGATCTGGCAAAGGCTGCCGGAATCGACAGAAATTACCCGACGAATTATATCGCCGGGCTTTCTGCCAGTGAGTATGCCAATATCTACACGCGCATCCGTGTGTCGCGCGCTTACCGCGAGTATCTTGGCATATCATAAACTATTTTTATTACTCCACAACACAACATGCTGGTATGGATACAGATGCACGGCAGCTTAGTCGTCGGACACCGCAATATCTCCATTTCTCAGATCTACAAGCCGGGCATTTCTGATTGTAAAGGTATACTTCTTGATGCCAGCCGGTACGGTCATCATCTTGCTCTCATCAAAAAGCGTACGTCCATTGCAGCTGGCTCTCGCCAAAATATAATCCTGCATCGGCACACCAAAGGTGTTATAGGTATAACCCTTCACAATAAGATTCTTGCCTTGATCGTCTTGATCAGTTTTGAGCCCTTATAGATATTCATCTTTGATTTACCGCGCACACGTGCATCACCATTGTTGGGATCAATCATGATGCTGACCTGATCGGCAGACAGCTTTGTCGCACTGATTTTCGGCTGTTTTTTGATGACCTGTTCCATCACTTTCACATGTGATATGATCTGTAACTGCGGCATTCCTGACAGTTCGGGATTTGCTTCCTGTTCAAAGATATACTTTACATATGTCCGTTTACCCGGCAGGACACGTACTCCCGAACACAGCTTTATGGATGACCGGTCAACCGTCTGCCCATCCACCAGTGTTCCGCTTTCGCTGCGCCATGTCAGAACAACAGCCCGATCCGTAGCCGCATACGTTTCGATCTCCAATATCCTGTCAGACTTAGTCTCTATCACAAAGGTATCTACCCCTCCGATGTACATCGGTCCCGTTGTGCTCATTCCTTCGAAATGCACATCCTAACGCCATAACGAATCATTTTTGATAGTTTCATAAAATATGCCTCCTTTTCCGGTTGTTAGGTTTATAATTTTATGATACCATCTATTTCCGGCAAAATTATGATTTGGCGCGAATGGTTATTGTACTATTTTGCGTTGATGTAGTTGACCAGTCCCTCAGCCTTGATAATGCGCTGCATGAACTCCGGGAACGGCTGTCCCTGGAAGGATGTGCCCTTTGTCTTGTTTGTGATGACTCCGCTGTCAAAATCTACCTCGACTTCATCGCCTGCCTCAATTCCGGCAGCCGCCTCCGGGCACTCGATGATCGGAAGTCCGATATTGATCGCATTGCGGTAGAAAATACGCGCAAAGGTTTCTGCGATGACACAACTCACGCCTGCCGCCTTGATCGCGATCGGCGCGTGCTCTCTCGATGATCCGCAGCCAAAATTTTTATCCGCTACGATGATGTCACCTTTCTGAACCTTATTTACAAATTCTTTGTCAATATCTTCCATACAATGTGTTGCCAATTCCTTCGGATCGGAGGAATTCAGATATCTTGCGGGGATGATGACATCCGTATCCACATTATCTCCATACTTAAATACATGTCCGTTTGCTTTCATCAGTCTGTCCCTCCTATGCTCTCGGATCTGAAATCTTTCCGGTCAGCGCACTCGCTGCTGCGACTGCGGGGCTGGCAAGATAGATCTCGCTGTTTACATGTCCCATACGTCCGACAAAGTTGCGGTTTGTTGTAGATACACAGCGCTCGCCCTCTGCGAGAATACCCATGTATCCGCCGAGACAAGGTCCGCAGGTCGGTGTGCTCACGACCGCGCCTGCCTCGATAAAGGTGCGGATAAATCCTGCCTCCATCGCATCCAGATAGATCTGCTGGGTCGCGGGAATCACGATCACACGCAATCCCTTCTTGACCTTCTTTCCCTTTAAGATCTCTGCTGCGACCGCAAGATCCTCGTAACGGCCATTTGTGCAGGAACCGATCACAACCTGATCGATCGTAATGTCGCCGACTTCGTCGATCGTCCTGGTGTTTTCCGGTAAATGAGGGAATGCAACGGTCGGCTGCAGGGTATTCAGATCAATCACTACCTCACGCACATACTCTGCATCCGCATCCGCCTCATAGATCTTGTAAGGTCTCTTGGAATGCTCCTTCATATAGGTTTCTGCCAGCTCGTCGACAGGGAAAATACCGTTTTTCGCGCCTGCCTCAATCGCCATATTTGCGATCGTAAAGCGGTCATCCATCGAAAGCTCTGCAATGCCGTCTCCGACAAACTCCAGAGACTGATAAAGTGCGCCATCCACGCCGATCTCTCCGATCAGATGCAGGATCACATCCTTGCCGCTGACATACTTCTGTTTCTTTCCAGTGATGACTACCTTAATAGCTGACGGTACTTTGAACCACGCGCGTCCGGTCGCCATGCCTGCCGCCATATCGGTACTGCCGACACCGGTAGAAAATGCGCCGAGTGCGCCGTAGGTACAGGTGTGTGAATCGGCACCGATGATCACATCTCCGGCTACGGTCAGTCCTTTCTCCGGAAGGAGTGCATGCTCAATACCCATCTCTCCGACATCAAAATAATTGGTGATCTCATTTTTGCAGGCGAACTCGCGCACGCATTTGCAATGCTCGGCGGACTTGATATCCTTATTCGGTACGAAGTGATCCATAACGAGCGCGATCTTATCCTTGTGGAACACGCCCTCCACGTTCATCTTTTCAATCTCGTGGATCGCAACCGGTGATGTGATATCGTTTCCGAGTACGAGGTCAAGCTCTGCCTCGATCAGCTGTCCGGCTACTACGCTGTCTAATCCCGCATGTGCTGCGAGAATCTTCTGCGTCATTGTCATTCCCATACTTGGTTCCTCCTTAATATTTTCATAATTGAACCGTTGATTATGCCACTACTTTAATCTAATGGCATGCGACATTATTTCATGAGACTGCAGCTCCCGTAAGCATGTCTGTTTTGCTTTCATTGCACGAACCATTCCGATGAGCCTTACTTGGAACTTGCAGTTCCAAGATGCAAAAATTCATTCAAAATTGCTTTGCAATGGAATTTTTGCACACCTGATCATGTTCTTACGGTCTCAGCAGTAAATGCTTCGACCTGATTCAAAAGAGGCTTCCACGAGTTATAAGTCTCATCTCCATCGTGCAAAGGCAGCAAAATCAAACATAGCTTACTCGCGCTGCTGCTTCTTGTAGCTGCGCCCGCATGCCAAATCCACACTACGAATGTGTTGCACAATCAACGAGTTCTATTTTACTACACATAAACTGTATGTAGTTGCTAATTTCTATGCTTGTAATTCTAACACATCTCGTATTATAATTAAAATACATAATATAAATATATAGCATAACTAAAGGTTATATAGTAATTTATCCAAAATTGACTTTATTGAATTACTTGGAAAATATCTATATCGCAGTCAGTGGCGGGGAAATAGGGCGCAGTCGCAGTAGTTCCCGTCAGATGCGATTTTTGTCCGGCGAAGTGCGAGCAAATTGATGATGTAGTATATGCCATAACTGAAAGACGCAGGCTATGTGTGCGAAGGACACATCGAGCCAAGTCTGAAGAAACAGCGAGGCACCGCTGGACAATCGGAGCAGTCTGATCGGGATGCTACTGTGGCTGCACCCCACAACACTCCCCTACAGAATAAATATTTACACACCCACCTGCCTATTTGATGCTGAGAAAGGATACCACCATGAACCAGAACCTGTCCTCCTACCATATTTTCTATGTCGTCGCAAATACCGGAAATATCTCAAAGGCGGCACGCGCGCTCTACATCAGCCAGCCCGCGATCAGCAAGTCCATCCAGAAGCTCGAGGAAGCACTTGTCTGCCAGCTCTTTTTGCGCAGCTCCAAAGGTGTCCGGCTGACCGAGGAAGGCGCTCTTTTGTATGAGCATGTCCGCTCCGCGTTCGAGTCACTGACGACCGGTGAAGAAAAGCTGCGGCAGTTTTTAGACCTCGGTGTCGGGCATCTGCGCATCGGCGTCAGCTCCACACTGTGCAAATATGTACTGCTCCCCTATCTGCAAAGCTTCATCCATGAGCATCCGCATATCCGTATCTCGATCAGCTGCCGCTCCACAAATGAGACGTTACAAATGATCGATGCCAATCAGATTGATATTGGTCTGGTTGGCAGACCGACGGGGCTGCGACAGCTTCAATTCGACTTTGTGGAAGAAGTCGAGGATATTTTTGTCGCTACGGAGGAATATCTTCACAACCTGCGCCTGCGCGGGGTCGAGCAGACCGGAATCTTTTCACAGGCGACGCTCATGCTGCTCGACAAACAAAACCTGTCGCGCCAATACATCGATCAATACTTTTCGATGCACCGGATAGAAATATCCGACATCATTGAGGTGTCAAACATGGATCTGCTCATCGACTTCGCCAAGATCAGTGTCGGTGTTGCATGTGTGATCCGCCGTTTCGTCGAAAAAGAACTCGCAGACGGTACGCTGATCGAGCTGCCGCTCGCCACTCCTGTTCCGAAACGTGAGATCGGATTTGTCTACAATCCCCATCACGCGCACAGTCAGGCGTTGGAGACCTTTATCGACTTCTATTCCAAACAGCATCCTTAACTGTATTGTTATTCCGCATTTTATCTGGCTCTAAACCACACCATATCCCATCAAATAAACAATGGCACAGCATAAATTATTCTGATGGATTTTTCATCAGATTGCTTTATGTCGTGCCTTTTGTGTTATCATAATGATCGTCACATAAAGATTCTGTTATTACAAATGTACAGTTCCTCATCAAAGAGGAACTGTACTTCCTTTTTTGCGATGAACTGATGTTCATTTTTGGTATAATTGCGCGTACCATACCCACGGAGGTCACTGTGGTAGCCATAGGACGAGTTGCAGACGCTGAAATACTGGTCAAGGACGAGCTGCGCGTTGCTGCTGGGGGATACCAACTGGCAGGATTGTTTTGCATCTACCGGAATGGATACATACGTTACGGTTGGAATATGTACAGCGCCTTTTAATGACCGTTCCTCATCACTTAAAACCGTTTTTCCATTGAATATGAGTCTTCCGCTTTTGCAGTAGCTCTGGCTGGGATTAGGGGCTCCGAGGTTTCCACAGGGTGCAGTTCCATAGGGAGACCAGCGCACGACCTTCCCGTTGTACACCACATCTGGCGGGTTGACCGTATAGTCATGCGGATACAGCCGCTCCGTCCCATCCGGAAGGGATTTGTTTGTAATGTCGGAGTGATCAATTTTCCAGATGCCGAGGGAGCTTACATCTTCCCATGTGCAGGTAATGGTCATGCTTCCATAGCCATGTACCCAGTAGCCGCCGCCTTCCGTGGGTACCCAGTAACAGCCTTCATGGTAATGGTATGTTTTCTGGTCACTTTTTGTCTCATACCCTACCGTATAGAGGTAGTTTTTGGAATAAACATTGACATACTGCGGTTCAGAGGACGGGATGCCCTCTGTTGAATCGTAGGTTTCCACATCGATCACCGGGTCCCTGCCGCGCGGATCACTCTGGATCGTAGCCTCCGCAGCGGGAACCATGTGGTTTTCCTTATCGGTGTCATCGTCGTTGTCAGTTTTTTTCGGAATCAGAGCCCGCTTATAGTACACATTTAAAACCATGCCGGTTTCGGCAGACGGGCAGGAATACTTCTGTTTTCTGGCATCCTTGAGCCATTCCTTGTACTCGGATGTTACATTCCCTTCTGTATCAAGGATGCGGCCGGTAAAGCGGGTCGAGTTATATTGCTTCTTGCTTCCGCTTGCGGAGCTGACCGCATCTCCCTTTTTTGACCAGCTGAAACGGTGCACATAAAACCGGTCGTAGCCTTCCCCTGAAAGCACTTTTGCCAGCGTCTGCGGGGAGCTGAGCGTGGTATGCGAGATCTTGTCGCCCTCATAGTATTCCGCGCTTGAAAAACCCAGACCATTTCCTCTTGCGATATTCTCTTGCGACGCAGTCTTTGAAGTCCAGCGGCTGTCACTGCTGTCAATGGTTTTCATCTGCGTCCACGTAGTCTTCGCTCCGGCTGCCTTCTGCGCTTTTGTATTCTTCCGGTAATAGCTGACCGCCAGACCCGTCGGCTCCGCCATGTAGCTGACAGGGATGTTATAACGCTTGACCCATCCCTCCCCGCTGCTGCGCGGGAAGAACCGCCAGTCTTTCCCTCCGCCGAGCGAACGGTTCTTTTCGCGTGCCTGATCAACGGAATAAAAATCACCGTATTTATAGGAAGAGCCGTTGTAAAACGCGAGTACGCCCTGCAGGTACAGTGTGGAGGAGCTGCCGCCTTTTAATTTGATGCCGGCAGCCTGCCGGTGTGCATCGATACACTCCTTGGTCAGCACGATCGTTGTCGTTGTGTATCCCTTGTTGGGCTTGTCCTTTACATCCTTCGGGTCGCCATCCAGCCGCCCTTTAAACGGGCAGCCTGCGGTAGAGCACGTATGGTGGCTTAACCAAATCACCTGATTCGCACGCACACCCTTTCCGGCACTTCCGGTCAGGTTTCCCTTGCTGACTGCCAGCGGCTCCTGTGTCAGATAATATCCGATCGTGCGCCACCGCCAGTTCGCGGTAGCCGTTTTTGCCGTCATGGTAATCGTAATCGTTCCATTCTTCTCAACGTTGATCGTCGTGTCACCGATACCCTGGCTCTCGCCGTTTTCGAGTTCTTGCTTATCGTCTGTCTCAGACCATGCAGACACCGGCACCACTGTTTGCCAGACTAATAAAACCGTGAGGAAACAGAACAGCCATGTTTTCATTTTTTTAACCACAAACATCCCATCCTTCCTTGTCATTTTCGCAAGCGCAGCAACAGACCCGGGCAGAGTCCCTGCTGCAGCTACCGTATTGTGCACATAAGGTGAGGAAAAAAGTCAATGCATTTTGAAAAATTTCAAAAAAAGAGACCCATCCGGTACAGATGGGTCCCTTAAGGGGAAAAATATGAGAATTAAAGTGCCTTTCGCGTGTCACCGGCGCGACCAATGTAGCGATCTACCACTGTCGCACCATTGCCGTAGCTACCAACCGCCCAGTCTCCGAACGGGATATCGATCACTGCCGAATATGCCTTATTTAACTGCAGACCGGGTAAATAGGTATGGCTACCATAAACATAAATGTTCTGATCCAGCGAATCCGGGGAAAAATACTGACTGGCATTTACCTTAAATTTCACGTAACACCGGACAAAATATTTATTGTCAGAAAGATAGATGCTAGACGGATCTACAACTACAGCAGATGTCTTAGTCTGCACTTTGTACTTGGATGAAATTTTACGCCAGTTGTCTAGGTAGGTGCTAATATCATTCTTATATCGGCTCGGAAACGTCTTTAACAGCTCCGCCTTCCACTTATTGAAATCTGTGGTCTTGTAGTTGTAGTTGAAACGCAGCTCTAGATTTTTCTTGATGGTGTCCATCCACTCATCACTGTAGCGGTCATATGCCTTGCCAAAGGTATATCCATCACCATCGTCCCAGCCATCTTTTACCTTCAAAACATCCTTCGGCGCTGCGTAATCAATCAGGTTTTTCGGAATGTATCCGGCACCGAAATTCACTAACTGGTAGTTGAACTTCGGTTCATAGTAGCTGTTCGGGAAGCTCGCGAGGATGTAGCGGTACTGTCCCGCATTTTTCGGAAGGTTCTTTGTCCGTGTCACCTGTCCGTCCGCTGTCAGCTTGATGCGCTTGGTCTTGCTGGCTACGCGCGATACGATCGCACTGGCATCCGCCGATGTGGTAGCCGCTTTCGGGCTCAGTTTTCGCTGATGCGAATACTCTGCCGGTGACTTGCCCGGCATGATGCCCTTGACGAAGCAGATCCGGAGCGCCCGGCGGTAGGTCTTTGCCGCTTTTGAGATATCCTTGATGCGTTTCTTGGACACTACCTGATAATAAAGGTTCTCATCATAGGCAGAGCCGTTGATCGTCTCATCGGCACGCAGAGCCATCTGCGCCGCGACCTCATTGGTCAGTGCTGCCCTGCTGCCGTAAAAGGCATCCGATTCCGTCCATGCATCCGCCCCGCTTACATTCTTTAACATGTCATTAAAGCGCGCCACTGTAACCGTGGCTGCTGCCTGTGCGGTTACGGGCGGTGCTGCTGCCCCGCTGCCGGAAAGCATGGCGGCTGATAATACGGTGCAGAGTGCACGTTTAATTTTTCGCTTAAAGTTTTTAAATTTCTTGTGTTTCCTCATGTGGACACCCCCTTAAACATAGGATTTATGATCTTTTATTTATATTAGACAGAAGATAGGGAAAAAAGTCAACAAAAAGCAGGGTAAGAATTTAAAAAAATCCTTACCCTGTTTCCACATACCAACAAACAAAGCACTCAAACCATCATCTGATTCATTGCTTCACTGATCGCGATTTAACCACATCCAACACACGCTATTCTCCAACCTTCGTCTCACAGATGCATCCCCGCTGGAAACGGTGCATCTGCGAGTGAATCAGGCATTGATGAGCAAACCTTTCTCGGCTTTGTCGAATTCTTCTTCGGAATAACCAAGATCCAAAATGGCTGCCTTGTCATATTTTTTACGAATCATTCGTCGAATGGCGTCAAGCCGCTCCTCCCTTGCGCAAGCTGCGGCATAATCCTTTGCATAATCTTCAACTGTTTTGCACACTTCTGAACGACCTCCTTCCGTCTGCTTGAAATATTTCATTGCCTTGCTTAATTCTGGATACTTCGCATCTTCAAATACATCCCTGCGTAACAGCAACTGCAGCAGGTCTGATTTGCCGGACCCATCTAGCACTGCCGTATTTGCAAAGAAAATGTCCTCTTTGTCAGGAACCGGCACAAAACCGTCACTTGTCTGCATGCACCGCTTTACATGCGTGACTGTCTGATTATTATGAAGAGCGTCATATTCTGTGATGTACACTATGGTTACTTGCGGAATATCCACAAAATCAGTACCTTTTGGTGTATATGCCGCTGTGAGTGCAGCTGCATGGAACCTTGTCCGGACAACATCATCATTGCATGAACCCTTCTGCATCTCTATATTGGCATATTTTCCATCACCAAGCAAACACAATGCATCCAGAGAGACCTCACGGTGCAGGCTTTTGACCACCGACTGTGAAGTTACACGAATAACCTGCAGATCAGGAAGATCAAGCAGAGTCCGTAAAATTTCCTGACAGACGCCCTGTTTTTCAGCCATTAGTCGGAATAATGCATCGTCTATGATGCGAAGGTTCTCAGCGGTTTCTCTTGTAGCTTTTGAGTACTGTTCCAAACTCATACTTATTTATCCTCTCTCCCTGCTCTTACAGTATTTTGACATCTGTAGAAACAGGGATAAACAGTCCCAGATGTTTTGGGGACTATCACGTATATTGTTCTTGGCTCCGTAGTGAATGTACAGATGCTACCAGTCAGGCGGACTGCCCTTCCTGCCAAATCATTAAAGCAGGCATTTGTTATCTTTATTATAATTATACGCAAAATAACAGAATTTTCAATGGAGCCAAAGAAAAAGTGTAAAGGAACTTTCAACTTTTACTCCAAATTTACTCTATTTTAAAAATCTGTTACGATATTTTGCGGTATTCTATGATACCTTTTCTTTGAAGAAAAATGTTTATAACCCTTGATTTCAAGCCAACTTTTCAATATTTCCAAGCACTTTATTCTGTTGTGAGAATTTCTTCTCAATTATTTCATTACAATATTGACGATACGTCCGGGAACATAGATCTCTTTGACAATGTTTCCAGTCAGCTTGTCAGCCAGTTCTTCCTTTGCCTTTGCAATGACATCATCCTTGGCGGCATCCTTGTCGATCATCAATGTACCACGGATCTTGCCGTTGATCTGCAGTGCGATCTCTACGCTTGACTCCACGGTCTTTGCCTCGTCGTACTCGGGCCATGCGGTCTGATATACACGACCTTCAAAGCCTGCGTTCTCCCACAGCTCCTCTGTGATATGGGGCGCAACCGGATTCAGCAATGTGATGAGTGTCTTGAACTCGCCCTTTGTGATCGCATTCTTTTTATAGAAATCATTGATCAGCGCCATCATTGCGGCAATCGCTGTGTTATACTTGAGATTCTCAAAGTCTGTGCTGACCTTTTTGATTGTCTGGTGCATCTTGGTCTCTAAATCCTTTGAATAACCTTCCTCGTCTGTCATCAGCTCCTGCAATTTCCATACACGCTCAAGGAAACGACGGCAGCCCTTGACACCGTCCTCTGACCATGAAGCAGCCAGATCGAATGCACCGATAAACATCTCGTAGGTACGCAGGGTATCTGCGCCGTACTCGTTCACAATATCATCGGGATTCACGACATTTCCACGGGATTTACTCATTTTCTCGCCATTCTCGCCGAGAATCATGCCGTGGGAGGTACGTTTCTGATAAGGCTCCGGTGTCGGAACAACCTTCTGGTCATATAAGAATTTGTACCAGAAACGTGAGTACAATAAATGCAGCGTCGTATGCTCCATACCACCGTTGTACCAGTCTACCGGCATCCAATATTTTAATGCCTCGGGACTCGCCAGTGCTTCGTCATTGTCCGGATCTGTATAGCGCAGGAAATACCAGGAAGACCCCGCCCACTGCGGCATCGTATCTGTCTCACGCTTTGCCGGACCTCCACAGCAGGGACAAGTCGTATTGACCCATTTGGTCATCGCTGCCAGCGGTGACTCTCCGTTGTCAGTCGGCATATAGCTGTCTACCTCGGGTAACAGCAGCGGCAGCTCGCTCTCATCGAGCGGCACATATCCACATTTTTCACAATGTACGATTGGGATCGGCTCGCCCCAGTAACGCTGGCGTGAGAATACCCAGTCACGCAGCTTGTAGTTTGTCTTTGCCGTGCCGAGCTTGTTTTCCTCTAAGAATGCAATCATTTTTTCCTTTGCATCCTTGACCTCAAGCCCGTTTAAAAAATCGGAATTGATCAGCACTCCGGTCGCCACATCCGTAAATGCAGCCTCATTGACATCTACTTTCTCGCCGTTTTTCGCTACTACCTGAATGATCGGAAGATTGAATTTCTTTGCAAACTCCCAGTCACGCTCGTCATGTGCGGGAACCGCCATGATCGCACCGGTACCGTAGCTCATCAGCACGTAATCAGATACCCAGATAGGTACTTCTTTTCCATTGACCGGATTGACCGCGGTCAGTCCGTCGATCGCTACACCGGTCTTGTCCTTTGCAAGCTCTGCGCGCTCAAAATCAGACTTTTTAGAAGCCTGCTCACGGTAAGCCTCGATCTCATCCCAGTTTTTGATCTCATCCTTGAACTGATCCAGATACGGGTGCTCCGGAGACACAACCATATAGGTAACACCAAATAAAGTATCGCAACGTGTCGTATAAATGCGCAGCTTCTCGTCTTTTCCCTTAATTGAGAAATCGACCTCCGCACCGGTCGAACGTCCGATCCAGTTTTTCTGCTGAACCTTGACACGCTCAATATAATCCACATCATTCAGACCATCAATCAGCTTGTCCGCATACTCGGTGATCTTTAACATCCACTCGCTCTTGACCTTGCGGACAACCTCAGAGCCACAGCGCTCACACACACCGTTGACTACCTCCTCGTTCGCCAGACCTACCTTGCAGGAGGTACACCAGTTGATCGGCATCTCCTTTTTGTATGCCAGACCAGCCTTGAACAGCTTGAGGAAGATCCACTGTGTCCATTTATAATACTTCGGATCCGTCGTGTTGATCTCGCGATCCCAGTCAAAGGAATAGCCAAGAGATTGCAGCTGCGCCTTGAAGCGTGCAACGTTGTTCTCGGTCACGATGCGGGGATGAATCTTGTTTTTGATTGCATAGTTTTCTGTCGGCAGTCCGAATGCATCCCATCCCATCGGATACAGTACATTATATCCCTGCATTCTGCGTTTGCGGGCTACAATGTCGAGCGCCGTATACGGTCTCGGATGTCCTACATGCAGACCCTGTCCTGACGGATACGGAAATTCGACAAGTGCATAATATTTTGGTTTGCTGTAATCATTGGTTGCAGCGAATGCTTTCTCGTCATCCCATACCTTCTGCCACTTCGGTTCTACTACCTTGTGATTGTAAAGTTTTGCCATAAAAGCAGCCTCCTAAATAGATATATCATTCGATGTCAATAATACGTCAATAGCGGATTCCACCCAAAGGTGAAATCCGCCACACATTTTATACTAAAAACACCTTTCAGTATGTATTAGTTGTTGATCAGCTTGTCACTCTCGTTGTTCCAGCTATACAGCTTACGGATCTCAGAACCAACCTTCTCTGAAGGATGCTCTGAAGCCAGCTTACGCATAGCCTTGAAGTGTACCTGACGTCCTGCGGGAGACATATCTAATAAGAACTCCTTCGCAAAAGTACCATCCTGAATATCGGAAAGGATCTGCTTCATAGCCTTCTTTGTATCTGCTGTAACGATCTTCGGTCCGGTTACATAATCGCCATACTCAGCGGTGTTAGAGATAGAATATCTCATTCCTGCGAAACCTGACTGGTAGATCAGATCTA
>CALBJL010000030.1 GCA_937893485.1 uncultured bacterium
CGGATATTCTTGAAGTACATTGTCTGCCGTTACTTCTTTCCCCCATCTACTCGTCAACTGAATCATTCATTTTCCCTCTTTTTTCTTCTTGATGCCTTCATTTCCATGAATACTTCAGATTGTACACTTACAGAAATGATCACAAGCACTCCCATAATAACAGCCTGCCACTGAACAGTTACACCTTTCAGATAAGTAAATATTGTATTAATAACAAAATAAATCAGCACACCAAAAAATGTTCCTGAAAACTTTCCTTCTCCACCAGACAATTTTACTCCACCAATCGCACACATAGCAATTGCATAAGTCTCGTAAATATTTCCGGCACTTAATGTTGCACTTCCGCTATTTGATGCCAACAGTACTCCTGATAAAGCTGCAATTGTTCCGGAACAGATAAATGCCTTCATTACGATTCTGTCTACGTCAATTCCCATCATTCTGGCTGCCTCCCGGTTTCCACCTGCTGCATATATTCCCATACCAAATTTTGTATATTTTCCCACATACATGCAGATTAAAACCAGAGCAATAAAAATTGGAATAAGAATTGAATATCCGGTTTTTACTCCAAGAAATCCTTTCAAAACCTTAGCACTTGCAAATCTCATGATTCCATCTGGAATTTCAACAGAGCTATGTGCGACGATAGAAATCATACCTCTCAGTGCAAACATCATTGCAAGAGATGCAATCCATGATGAGATTCTCATTTTTGTAACCATATATCCAATTAATATGCCAGATACCACGCCTGTCAGGATTCCTGCGAAAATACCCAGAACCGGATTTATTTCCGCAACAATTCCCATAACAACTCCACTAAGTCCTAAAACAGCACCAACTGACAAGTCGATTTCTCCAAGAAGAATTACAAACGTCATTCCAATTGCCAGAAATCCACCATTTTTTGCAGCCTTAAGAAGAATATTCACTGCATTTGTCATAGAAAGAAAATTTTGATCTGCAAATGCAATGCTTGACACTATAACCAAAATCAGAAATGCCAGGATTGTACTTCTGGAATAAAATGAATTGTATATTTTTTTTATTTTGTTCATGTCTCCCGCCCCCTTACTTAGCCTGTTCTCTCTGGATAAATACTGCAAAAATAATGATGGCTGCTTTTAAAACCTGCGCATATTCATCCGGAATATTATTCATGACACATGTCAAAGTAATCATCTGCATGATCAACGCTCCAACAACCGTTCCCAGCACATGGGCTTTTCCACCAGTCATTGGGGTTCCCCCGATAACTACTGCCGCGATCGCATCCAACTCTGCAAGCTGTCCAAGCGAGCTTCCTGCTGCAACCGTAACTCTTGCTGCTTGAAATATGCCAGCAAACGCTGCCAGCACTGCGCTAAGTCCATATACGATCATCATTGTTCTGGCTGCATTGATTCCTGCAAGTGAGCTGGATCTGATACTGTCGCCAACTGCCTGAATCTGTCTTCCCAGTACTGTTTTTTCTGCTATGATCCAGATTATAACAACAGCTAAAACAATTGGCACAATCTGTACCGGAACAATTCCTCCGAGCTTATAGGATCCCCAGAGAGCTAATTTTTCTCCAGCATCTCCCAGTTTATTAAAATATATATCACGACCTTCACACAACACCTGCGCAACACCTCGAATCGCAAGCTGCATTCCCAGTGTTATAACCATTGCCTGTAACTTTAATTTACCTACACAGAAGCCATTGATACAACCTACGGCGAGCGATGCAAGCAAACCCAAAAACAACGCCGGCAGAATCCCTATACTCGTCATATATTTTGCAGTTATAACACCACATAGAGCCATAACAGATCCTACTCCAATATCAATACCTCCTGTTGATATTACAAGTGTCATTCCCATTCCACAGAGAATCGTTGGACAGATCTGAGTGATAATATTATTCAACGTTCCAAGTGCAAAAAAATTACTTGTAAACAAAGAATTGAATAACACAAAGAACAACAGCATTACCAACGCACTATATTTCTGTATCAAAACCATTGTATCCTGTTTTGTCTTAGCCATCTTTTCGTTCCTCACTTTCGCTGCCTTTGGCAATTAATTCCATAATCTTATCCTGGTTAATTTCTTTATCAATAACCTCTCCCACAGCTTTTCCATCCCGCATAACAATTACTCGGTCACAATTTCTCTCCAGCTCAGCAATCTCAGAAGATATCATGAGAACCGAAATACCATTATTGGAAAGATTCTGAATCAAAAGTTCTATCTCGGCCTTAGCACCTACGTCAATGCCCCTGGTAGGCTCATCCAGGATCATTAGCTTAGGATTCATGCACATCCATCTTGCCAGAAGTACTTTCTGCTGATTTCCACCACTCAGATTACAGATCTGCTGCTCCGGAGAAGGTGTTTTAATTTTTAATTTTTCAATATATGTCTGGGCAATTTGATTTTGTTTTTTTCTATCCACGAATCCAAACTTCTGAATCTTTGGAAGCAGAGCCAGAGTCATATTTTCTTTCACTGACAAATGCGGCACAATACCTTCTGTTTTCCTGTCTTCTGTACAAAATCCCATTCCTTTTTCAATTGCATCAGCCGGTTTTTTGATATTTACAGGTTCCCCCCACCAGAAGATTTCTCCTTCATCACAATGAGTTTCTCCAAAAAGAATCTGCGCAAGCTCGCTCCGGCCTGATCCCAAAGTCCTGCAAGTCCAAGAACCTCTCCTTTTCGGATATCGATTCCTATTCCATTAAGGCGCATCCCCTGATAGATATTTTTCATTTCTACAGCCTTTGGCTCTTTTTCAAAACGATATCCATCCTTTGTCCGCTCTAATGTTACGGTATCTTTTCCAACCATCAAAGAAATCAGTTTCAACTGATCCAATTCTTCTATATCATAATCACCTACATACTCTCCATCTTTAAATACAGTAAGTCTGTCTACGATCTCAAATATCTCATCCAATTTATGACTGATAAAAATAACACTGATTCCTTTTGCCTTCAGTTGACGGATGATTCTGAATAAAACAGCCACCTCTTTTTTATCCAACGATGACGTTGGCTCATCCATGATCACCAGCTTGGATTCCTGACTTACCGCTCTCGCAATCGCTACCATCTGCTGAATTGCTGTAGAATAATTCTTCAACGGTTTTGTTACATCAATTTTTATCCCAAGCTCCTCTAGTATTCTCTCAGATTCTTTGATCATTTTCTTGCGGTCAACCGCTCCAAATGAAGTCCTCGGTTCACGTCCAAGAAACAAATTCTCATATACTGTCTGAAACAATACCAGATTCAGTTCCTGATAAATGGTAGAAATTCCTACTGCATTTGCCTCAAGTGGTGTCTTACAGTCAATTTCCTTTCCATCGAACAAAATCGTTCCTCCATTTTTCTGATAAATTCCTGTTAAAACCTTAATCAATGTGGATTTTCCAGCTCCATTTTCTCCCATAAGAGAATGGACTTCCCCTTTATTTACTGTTAGATCTACGCCTTTTAAAGCACGCACACCAGGAAATGTTTTTTCCAATCCCTTGATTTCAAGCAAAACTTCTGACATATCAAGACTCCTTCCTCTTTCTTTTCAATCATTACACCTCTCGCTTTTATATAAAAACCGCCACATAAATGATTTCTAAAATCATCGATGCGGCGATCTCCTCTTCCTTTTCTGCAGCAGATCCAACAGCATCCGCTGCAGAACTTTCTATTTATTAATTTTTAGAATCCAACCTCTACATCAACATTCTCTTTTGTATAAAGGGTGTCCGGATTAACGATTGCCGTGTCGACTTCTTCGCCATTGATAATTGCAGTCAAGGTTTCAACAACAATTGGTCCAAAGTATGGTGTACATGTACATGATGCAAGCTGTGTACCGGCTTCAACACTTTCCAACGCAGCTTTCGTTCCATCAATTCCAAGTGTGAGGATATCTTTTCCAGGCTCAAAACCATTTGCAGTGATTGCATTCATAGCTCCCTGAACCATATCATCTGTTACAGCAAATACTGCGTCAATATTATCTCCGCCCTGTGCCTGAATAATATTCTCCATAACATCCTGTGCATCTGCCATCAGCCAGTTACCATTCTGCTCTGCAACAATTTCAAAATTGTCATTCAATGCTTCCTCGAAGCCTTTCTGTCTGTCTGTCGACGTAGAAGATTCGTATCCTCCATTGATGATCACAACATTACCACCATCCGGTAAAGCTTCGTTCAATGCCTGCGCACACTGCTCACCTTCCCAGACAAAATCCGAAGCAATTGCAGTTGTATAATGTTTTCCTGCCTCACCTTTGATTGCACGATCAACCAGAAGTACCGGAATCTCATTTTCCATTGCTTCCGCTAAAACATCCTGAAGTCCATTATCCTCAAGCGGTGCTACAACCAGATAATCTACACCCAAAGCAATTAAATCGGAAATGTCCGAAGCCTGAGTTGCTATATCACCCTGTGCATCCTTGACAACAAATTCTCCACCTGCTTCCTCTACACATTTCTTAATACTGTCAGTCTCTGTCGTTCTCCATGCTGACATGCTGTCTGTCTGCGAGAATCCTACTGTCTTTCCCTCTAACACACTGCTTTCTGTGTTTGTGTCATCTGCTTGTCCTGCGTCATCTGCTTGTCCTGCGTCATCTGCTTGTCCTGCGTCTCCTGCTTGTCCTGCGTCTCCTGCACATCCAGCTACTGACACCATCATCACTCCAACGATTAAAAATGCAAGTAATTTTTTCATCTTCTCTCTCCTTTGTATTAGTATTTTTCTTGTTTGTTACATAAATTATATTATCTTTTTTTGTATATTATGGCAAGTTAAAAATGATTATTCAATATATTTTCCATATTTTGCACTATTTTCTTGACATTTTTTTGTTTTTATCTTATATTTATTACATCAATTATGTAGCAAACATCACCTTTATATCACAATCCACTCTATCAAAAACTGTTTTTACTAAAAATATACTCTCAAAATTCTTCATTCAGAAGATTCCGAGAGTACATTAAAAAATAGTAGGAAGGAATATTTCTATGTCGCCAAGAGAAAAACACAATATTCGAATCAGTAATCACAGAGATATCACCCTTGATCTTGGAACACCCGGACATTTCGACCGTATCACCAAAATAGGGAAAGCAATCTCATCGCCTGTACGTCTGGATATTCTGAATATCCTAAAAAACACACCGCGTTCTCTACAAGAAATTGCTTCACTTTTAAACATCCCGCTATCTTCCACTGCTCTTCATATAAAGACTCTGGAAGCTGCCGGACTTGTAATCTCAGAAAACCAAGCTGGAACAAGAGGTTCTATGCGTGTATGTGTTTGTAGTTTTGACACCATTTCAATCGCCTCATTTAATGCGGATGTTGATTCCAGTAATAGAACCGTTTCCATGGAAATGCCCGTTGGAAATTATTTTGACTGCCAGATTTCTCCTATTCCAACCTGCGGAATGGCTGACGAAAACGGAGCCATTGGAGCTTACGATTCCGTACAGACTTTTTATCTTCCACAAAGAACAAACGCACAGCTCATCTGGTTCACAATAGGGTATATCGAATACCGTTTTCCAAACATCCTGAATCCGCTTCTCTCAGTCGAAGAAATAACGTTTAGTATGGAGCTTTGTTCCGAGGCAGCCGGTTTTCTGGAAAACTGGCCCTCTGATATCACCATATCCATCAATGGACACGAAGCTGTAACCTATTTCAGCCCTGGTGATTTCGGTGCCAGACGGGGAAAATTAACTCCTGATTCCTGGGCAAATGGTGCAACACAATATGGCTTATTGAAACATTTTTCTGTAAATACAGATGGTTGTTACATTGACAACCGAAAGATGCATAGTCAAATAACCATAAAAGACCTTCATCTATGTGACTCGCCAAACATATCTTTAAAAATAGAAGTCAAAGAGAACGCTGCTCATCCGGGAGGCGTAAATCTTTTTGGGAAAAATTTTGGGGACTTTCCTCAAGGAATTATAATGTCTATCACCTATGACACTACCAGATAATACAGTTACTGAAAAGTTCATTTCCGGGCGAAGATGCTGTTATGAAAGCATTGTCTCTGCGGCATTCCCGCGGTGCGTTTTATTTCATTGGCATCCATCCCCAGCAAAGTGACAGCGTAATTGTTTTGCCAATTTTCTCTGTCGCTTTGCCACGTTCCAAATCAGATATAGGCTCGTACTAAATCCTATAAATTCCGTCAGCTACACTTGCATATAATGCAGTTCTTTTCTTTGTCTGCCTGAAAATTCACATCCGGATTTTTAATGCTCCGTCATAGATACCTACAGGAATCTCCTCATCAAAACTATAGATCGTAATCTGCATCGGCTCCCCATTGATACATACGGAAACCATACTCCGGTCTATATCCACAATCCAGTATTCCCGAACCCCTGCATCCATATATTTATGGAGTTTCTTATGATAATCGATCTGCTTTGTACTCATTGAAACTACTTCAATGACCCAGTCAGGAGCACCCATCACTCCTTTTTCACAGATCTGATCCGGATCACAGACCACGGCAATATCCGGAATGACCAGCGTATACTCATCCTCATCCAGATATACATTGACACCAACATCAAACACTTCACAACTGCCATGTCTGGATTCAATAAACTCGCTGATCAATCTGCCAAGCTTTCTCACCATTCTCTGATGGCTGACCCCCGCCATCTCAGCTACAATCAGATCTCCGTTGATCAGTTGACACTCCCGCCCTTCTCCCAGCTTATGCAGCTCGGAGGCAGTCATTCTACGATCGTGCAGCGCAAGATTTCCATGATATAATGACAGATCTGCCTGAGGAACAGCAAATGGAATCGGCACATGATGCTCCAGGTGATTTTCTTCACGATATATCTTTTCAAACTTCTTCTGATCTCCTGCATCCTCCGGATGCTCTGTAAAGTAACGATGCATCGCTTCCTGATAGGCCCTCAATCTCTCCAGCATCTCCTGCTTTTCTATCGTATCCGCCAATTTCTCAATCGTAAGATAGGAAGGGTTCTTTGTCTCACCGGTCAAAATCTTGCTGACCGTCCCCTGTGGCAAGTCAGCCAACACTGCCAGCTCTCTCGTAGTAAGCTTCAAATTCTTCTTTCTTGCCCGAAGTTCTTCAATCGTCATGCCGCACCCTCCTTTTTTTTATTCTGATCTTATCATACATCCGAAAAAGGTGTGGTGTCAATATATTTTACCCGTATTTGGGTGTATTTTTATCAACTCAAATCGGTAGAATGATCCTCCACCATCAAAAACGCTCCGAGATTTCCCCTCCTGCCGCCGGTATAACGGTGTGAAAACAAATGCTTTGGATTGCAGCAGGTGCAGATATCCGTGATCTGTAAATGCGAGGGCGTTACGCCCGCATCGAGCAGTACATGCCGGTTTGCCGCCCACAGATCAAGCTGGTATTTACCGCCACCCTTCGGGTGCAGGATCTCGTCTGTATACTCCGAAAATGCAGCGCGAAACTGCTCTGCCACATCCTCGCTGACTTCGTAGCAGTCCACACAGATGCTCGGTCCGATCGCGCAGCGCACATCTTCCGGCTGTGTGCCGAATGCGTCTGCCATCGCACGCAGCGTCACTGCACCCATGCGCGCAACCGTTCCCCGCCAGCCGGAATGTGACAAGCCGATCGCCCGGTGCACCGGATCGACAAAAAACAGAGGCACACAATCCGCATAAAATGTGCCGAGCAGCACGCCCGGCTCGTCCGTGATCAGTCCGTCGACATCGTCCCACGGCAGTGCACGTGTCACGCCCGCGCCACCGTCCGCAGCATACACACGTAGCACATTTGTCGTATGTGTCTGTCTGGAGCAGACGATCTGCTCCGGTGACACCTCAAACACCTCTGCCACGCGCGCAAAATTTTCCCGCACGGCAGCCTCATCATCGCCTCTCGTGAAGCTCAGATTCAGGCTGCTCCACTCGCCCCTGCTCACGCCGCCGTAGCGCGTCGTAAATCCATGCCGGATTCCCTCACACTGTGACAACAGCGGAAATTGTAAAAGCGGCAGGATCTCTCCTGCCGTAAGTTCATAACCGTATTCTGTGAGCACCGGAGTCTCACCCTTGCGTTTCCATATATGTTCTGCCTGCATATTTTTCTCCTATTTTCCAATCTTTGCACGAATCCGATCCATGTCATCGACAAAGACGAGGATCTCCGCCACAACCTCATACAACTCCGGCGGGATCATGTCCCCGATCTCCAGTCTGGAGAGCGTGTCTGCGAGCTTGTCATCCTTGTAGGTCGGAACATCCGCCTCCTTCGCAGTCTCTATGATCCGGTCCGCGAGCGCTCCCTTACCGGTCGCAAGTATTTTCGGTGCGGCATCTCCGGGCGTATATGACAGTGCCACCGCCGTTTTTGCTTTTTCACCTGTCTGTTTCTTATCTTCCATCTCATGCCCTCACATCAAACGAATAGCGGTGTACCACACCAGTACTGCCTGCACCGGGAAGATCCTTTTTCAAAAAATCCTCCACAAAATCCATCCTGCCCCTGTCGCCACTGACCGTGAGCGTCACGTTATATCCGAGTGCCGACAGCTTTGCATCGAGGATCGGCAGGTATTTTTCTACAAGTGCATAACTCTCGTCATCCGAAAAAGAAAAATTGGTATCTACCGATTTACCCTTCATTTTCACCGACACATCGGTCGATCCCAGATGCTCCATATCCAGATGTAAAAATGCAGAGAGCTCGCCGTTTTCCCCGCGCGCCCTTCGCTTATTTGTATAGACATACAGGTCTCCGTTCGCATTCTGTCCGTTCATTTTCAGCGGAATCTGCACATAATTGTAGATCTGGTTGACCTGATTCATAAATTCCACATTGCTCCGGATCTGCTCAACCGAATGCCCCAATGCCGAATTCTCATTGCCTGTCAGCTTCAGCACCTTGGAGATCTCCTCCATCTGCCGTTGCAGCCGCTCATACAGCCCGCTGATCCGCTCCTTTGACTTTACCTCAGAAGGGCGCACAAGCCACTGCTCCTCCATCACATTGTTTAAAAGCTTCTGGTATCCCTTGTGCGACAGCAGATCCTTCACATCATCCGCCTCGAGTCCGCCCTTTGCCAGCTGCGTCTGCAGCTCGTGGTCGATCAGGGAAAGCATTTTTTTTGCTGTCAGATTCAGGTTTAGATCGCCGTTTTCGCCAAAGACCGTGTCATTCTCGACCAGATCCCCGATACTACGCAGCAGATCCGAAAAACTCTCCTGTGTCTGTACATCCAGCACAGCACCCAGCTGCTGCGGCGCATACCTGACCGTCGGCTGCGCATCCGCGGCACCCGCCTCGCCGTCAAAAAACATGCCTTCCACCTCAGCGCCCATCTCCTGCGGCAGCAACGTAGCATCCGCAGACTGTAAAACCTGCCCCGCATCGTCAGCCATTCCTTCTGTGAGGATACCGAGCAGTTGTGTGTTCAGCCCCACCATCTGCGGTACATCCATACCCTGTGATTCCAGAAACTGCGGCAGCTCCTCCATCAGATCATTCATCTGTCCGAGCAGCATATGTGTATCATTGCGGTAATTTTCAAACTGCGCCGCCATCTGCGGAGTGATCGGCAGACCCAGCTTTCGCATCTGCACAAGTGTATCCACGCTGATATTTTCATTTGCGACAATCGCGCGGTGCATATCCGCCAGCGCATCCGCATGAATCGGCATCTGCTCCTTCATCATCTCATTGACCATCTGGAGATTCCGCTCATCCATCGGCAGCCCAGCCGCCTGCAGCGCGCGCATCAGTGTCGGATTGGACGTCCCGGTACCCATATACGGACGGATCGCCACAACGCCGCCCTCATTGGATTTGACCTGAAAAAACATCGACTGTCCCGGCACGAGCTTCAGCGCATTTTTATCCAGTCTGGCATGTACATTCTGTCCGTTCTCCAGACTTAGGATCACGTTGGCACCTTTGACAAAAGATACATTTCCCTCAAAAATGCTGCCCGGTGCCAGTTCGCGGATCGCCGCCGTCAGACTCGTGACTGCGGTACTCGGAACCGGTGTGCCTACCGGCTGTCCGGCATTTTTATTATATTGTCCGACATAAGAAATCTGCATCCGGTCATCCTCCACATGGTGTGCTGCAATGCATCCGCAAGCCTTTTCCGGTTTTACGGTGCTATATAAAGTGTCCGATAAATGACTGCCTGTGGATCGGTGTCGCACCCAGCCGTTTCAATGCATCAATATGTGCCGCCGAGCCGTATCCCTTGTTTTCCGCAAACGAATAGCCCGGATACTGCCTGTCATAATCCACCATCATGCGATCCCTCGTCACCTTTGCGATAATGCTCGCCGCACCGATCGAGATACTTTTGGCATCTCCCTTGATGATCGGCACCTGCGGAATGTCTACCTGTGGGATCGTCACTGCATCATTTAATAATATATCGGGTGTTACCCGCAAATTGTTGATAGCCTCGCGCATCGCTTCGTAGGTTGCCTGCAAAATGTTGATCTCATCGATCCGCTGCGGCGATGCCTGTCCGATCCCGACTGCAACCGCCTGCTCCATGATGACATCATACAGCTCCTCCCGCTTTGCGGCGGAGAGTTTTTTCGAGTCATTGATATAAAGTATCTCACAATTTTTCGGTAAAATGACCGCACCTGCCACGACAGGTCCGGCGAGCGGGCCTCTGCCGACTTCATCGATTCCACAGATATACGCCGCCTGCGCATACTGTCTTTCATAGGCTTGCAGCTCGTAGATCCGCTTTTTTTCTGCCTCGAGCTTTTGCAGGCGCTTCTCCGCCTGCTCCACGAGCTTTTGTACTCCGGTGCGCCCGTCTGCCCGATAATTCTCTATAAATACAGATAAACCCTCATCCGCCGTACCTTTTAATTCCTCTTTGATCGCCCCGATCTTTTTTTCCTGTGTATCCATGTGCTCCCATCCTCTTCCAACCCATTCCGGTCTGCGCCGCGCTGTCTCCTTCAAACAGTTTTCCGGCAATCTTATTTTAGCAATCCAAAATTGGGTGTGAGCCTCAGCCACGCAGTTCCTTTGATCTGTGACTTTGAAACCGGCCCTACATCCGCATCACGGCTGTCACTGCTGTTATTACGGTTATCACCCAGCACAAAATATTCATCATCACCGAGCGTGATCTCATCGGCTGCCATACCCGGATCTTCGATCACCTCTTTGCCATAATGTTCCTCTAACAGCTCTCCATCGATATAAATATTGCCGTCATCATCGATCTGCACCGTCTCTCCCGGCAGACCGATCACACGCTTGATATAATCCGTATCCGTATCGTAGGCATATTTAAAAACGACGATCTGATACCTGTCGAGTTGTTTGAACCGATAGGTAAATTTGTTCATCAACAGGCGGTCGCCATCCTGTAATGTGTCATTCATGGATGGCCCGTCGACCGCTACCTGACCGACCACGAAGTGTCCGAACAGATATGCAGCACCAAATATCAGTACAAAGTACAACACCAGCCCTAACAGGCTCTTGCCTATATTTTTCATGATGCGTACTCCTCCGGTCTCTCCAGTGTGATGTGTCCGATCGTACCGCTGCGAAACTCATCGAGCAAAAGCGCCGCCGCCTTGGAATAATCCAGCTCACCGCCTTTTTTGATGCAGGAACGGTTCGTTGCGATCTGCCCCAGCATCCGCACCGTATCCTCTGTCTCCGTGAGTTCATAGCGCGCCTGTAATGCCTGCGCATCAGCCGGATGATGCTGCAACAGCTTGATCAGCTCCAGACTCATCTCATCGATGTTTAAAATCTCGTCCTTGATCGACCCGATCAGTGCCAGCTTGAGCCCGACACTCTGATCCTCAAATTTCGGCCAGAGAATACCTGGCGTGTCTAACAGTTCCACACTCTTGTTCAGACGAATCCACTGCTTGCCCTTTGTCACACCGGGCTTGTTCCCGGTCTTGGCACATGCCTTTCCGGCAAAGGAATTGATAAAGGTCGATTTTCCGACATTCGGAATGCCGACGACCATCGCACGAACCGGTCGGTTTTTGATGCCGCGCCGTCTGTCGCGCTCGATTTTCTCCTTACATGCCTCTAAAATCGCATGGTTGACCGGCTTGATCTGCGCCTTGCTGCGCGCATCCATCCGCACGACCGTATAGCCCTTTTTCTCAAAATATTCTGTCCATGCCTGATTCGCCTGCTTGTCCGCGAGATCCGCTTTATTCAACAGAATCAGGCGTGCTTTGTTTTTTCCAAGTTCATCGATATCCGGGTTGCGGCTGCTCATCGGAATCCGCGCGTCTACCAGCTCGATCACAAGATCAACGAGCTTGATATCCTCCTGCATCTGGCGTTTTGCTTTGGTCATATGACCGGGGTACCACTGAAATTGCATCTGTTTTCTCCTACTCTATGAATCCTGCATCGGAGAGCGGCAGCAGCTTGAACCACGCCTTTCCGATGATATAATCTGATTTTACATTGCCAATATTGGCAAACCGGCTGTCCTCGCTGCCCGACGGGTTATCTCCCATCACAAAGCACTCGTCCGGGTCGAGCGTGATCTTCTCCGCCGCCACGCCCGGATCTGAGATCGTTCCGGTGAAATGTACCTTGTCCGCCGGCACATCATTGACATAGATCACTCCATCTATGATCTGTACGGTATCTCCACCCGCCGCGATCACGCGTTTCACATAATAGTGTGATTTCTCGTTGCCATTCGGCAAAAATACAATGACATCGCCGATCTTTGGTTTGCTGACTTTGTATATAAAACGGTTGATCAGCACCTGATCCCCATCCTGTAGCTGTTCGCCCATCGACTGACCGATGATCGTCGTCCGCACACCTGTGAAATAGACAAATACACCTGCCAGCGCTACAACGATCGCGATCTCTATGACCCATGTAGCGATCTCGCGCAGGAGCGGAATGTTTAGCTGTCGTTTCTTTTTTCTGAAATTCAGTCCTTTTCTTCGTGCCATGTGGCTGATTCCTCCTGTGGCTGCTGCCCTTACGGGACATTCACCTCTGCTTCAAACAGTATTTATTGTATAACGAAAAAAGGACAAATACAACCGTACTTGCCCTTTCTTTACACAGTTTAAAACTATTTAACCAGCTCTTTGACCTTTGCTGCCTTACCGATACGTCCACGTAAGTAGTTCAGCTTCGCACGGCGAACCTTACCACGACGAACGACTTCGATCTTCTCTACGTTGGGAGAATGTAACGGCCAGGTCTTCTCTACGCCTACACCGTTAGATAATTTTCTAACTGTGAATGTCTCACGGCTGCTGCTTCCCTGTCTCTTTAATACGGTTCCCTCGAATACCTGTACACGCTCGCGGTTACCCTCGATGATCTTTCCGTATACTTTTACGGTATCACCTACGTGGAACTCAGGGATCTGCTCTTTCATCTGAGCTTCCTCAATGTTCTTGATGATTTCTGTGTTATTCATTTTGTGACCTCCTGTTATTTTGATGTTCTTAAAATGCCTTTTCTTACATTCCAGAGGACCATCGCCTATTTTCACAACAGATTGATTCTATCAGATTGTAATATGTTTTGCAAGTGGTTTTCGCTAAATATGTAATTTTAATAACGGCTCTGCACATAGAATCCACTCGCCTTTAACTCCCGTTCCGTGATCTCACGTCCCCAGTGGATGGACGAATTATAGTTGCCTTCTACGACCAGCAGTTCATCCGGTCCCTTTGCCAGCACGATCACTGAATGATAATTCCCGATGCGGATATGATCGCCGACCTTGATCTTGTCGAAGTTTCTATGTGTGGTTACTTTTGCATCCTTGCCAAATAGCCTGTCACTGACCTCGCCCGCAAAAGCGATACATCCGTAGCAGTAGGTATTGATCGCCTTCCAATAATAGCTGTGGTTCTCGTTTGTCCATGACATGCCCTCGGGGTATTCATCATAGAGCTCAAACAACTGATCCTGTACCTGCTTCTGGGTCAGCCGCACCTGCACGGTGCACTTGAGCGTCGCTTTTGAACCGGTCAGGGTGATTGTCGCCTTGCCCGGCTTCCGGGCTTTGACGAGCCCTTTACTGTTTACGGTCGCCACCGACTTGTTACTGCTGATCCATTTGACAGTGCCTGACATACCGGTATAAGTCAGCCGGTACTTCTTTCCGACGTTGAGTCTGATTTTTGTATCACTCAGCTTCGGACTGTTTGCCCTCACCGTATTCACGTTGTTTGCAATCGCAGCATACGCAACGCCCGCGGTCTGCGGTACTGCGGTGAATGTAACCGCAAGTGCCAGTAAGAGCGCGGCGATTTTTCTCGCTTTATGTATCTTTTTCATCTTGTGAGTACCTCCGTTATTTCAAGCATCAAATAATTTCCGGGTTTATTGTAACATGATACCTGCAAAAAGGTCATTCACTATTCTCTGGAATTTTTGTCGGATTTTGTCTGCTCGTATTTTTTCTAGTCCTCTGCTTTTCGCAGCATTTCCAATTCTTTCTCCGATAACTGTGCTTTTTCCAGCAGATCCGGTCTGCGTTCTGCGGTGCGCAGAACAGACTGCTCCCTGCGCCATGCATCCACCTTGGCATGATCGCCGGATAAGAGGATCGGCGGCACTTTTTTGCCATTCCATTCCTCGGGACGCGAATACTGCGGATACTCTAATAAATTGCCCTCTAACGATTCCGTGCTGCCGGACTCGTCGTTTGTGAGCACGCCCGGCACCATGCGGCTGATCGCATCGGCCATGACCATTGCGGGCAGCTCGCCACCGGTCAGCACATAATCTCCGATCGAGACATAGTCCGTGACGATCTCCTCGAGCACACGCTCGTCGATCCCCTCATAGTGTCCACACAGCAGGATCAGATCCTTTTCCAATGCAAACTCCTTCGCCTGCGGCTGGGAAAAGATACCGCCCTGCGGTGTCAGATAAACCGTGCGCGGCTTGTACCCGATGCGATCGACGACAGCGCGCCACGCATCATAAACCGGCTGTGCCTGCATGACCATGCCTGCACCGCCGCCATACGGATAATCGTCAACTTTTTTATGTTTGTCCAGTGTGTAGTCCCTGATATTGATACAGTCGATCGTGACGAGTCCCTTGTCTGCGGCGCGTCCGATGATACTCGTATTCAGTCCCTGCGATACCATATCGGGAAACAGTGTTAATATATGAAAATTCATGATTTAATCCTTTTTATTTAACTCGCGCAGCCCCGGCAGCAGATGCAGTGTCACATAGCCGCCTTCGATATTGACCTCCTGCACGCAATCGTGGATCGCGGGCACAAGCAGTTCGTCGTTTTCCGGTGTTTTGATGACGTATACATCATTCGCCCCGGTCGTGAGCACATCGGTGAGTGTACCGAGTGTCTCGCCCTCGTCGCTTTTCGCGGTCAGTCCGATGAGGTCTGCCACAAAATACTCATTTTCCTCTAACTCTACGGCGTGCTCGCGTGTGACATAGAGATTGCACTTTTTGTACTGCTCGATGTCGTTGATATTGTCGTAATGCTTGAATTTTACGATCACGAGGTTTTTGAAATAGCGGACGCGCTCGACCTCCAGATGCAGAAAGCTGCCGTCCTTTTTCTGTAATTCAACCTCCGTCAGATCGTCATAGCGGGATGCGTCGTCGGTCGTCGGAAATACTTTGACTTCGCCACGCAGCCCGTGTGTATCTAAAATTGCACCTACCTGCAATAAATCTTCCATAATGATATTCTCCTTGCTGTATCTGTGTATATTAGGTGTTTGCAAAATTATTTTCGTTAGACCTTGGGTCATGCAAGTAGATTGGCAAGAGGTCGCAGTTCCCGTCAGATGCGACGTTTGTCTGGCGAAGTGCGAGCTTGTAGACAAAGCCTGTGGTACTTGGCAAACCAAAGCGAGACACCGTCAGGCAATCGGAGCAGCCTGATCGGGATACTGCTGAAACTACCGCCAGACAACACATTTTTATATAGTTTCGCAGTCACCCATCTGTCTATACGGGAACATACCCCACAAAACAAGAAACGCATGCGTGACTGCGCAAAGCGTATCAACACATGCATCTCAATGGCTACTGCATGATA
>CALBJL010000031.1 GCA_937893485.1 uncultured bacterium
ATTCTTCCGTAGTTCCGAAAAGTATCGGACGGCCCGGTGCGTCCAGTCTGCCGAGTTCCTGAATCAGATTATATTCTAACAGCTTATTGACCGCATGGTCACACGATACACCACGGATCTTCTCGATCTCAACACGTGTGATCGGCTGCTTGTATGCAATGATCGACAGTGTCTCTAATAACACATCTGTCAGCGTCCGATGCTTGGGCTGCTTGGCAACACGGATCAGATATTCATACATCTCCGGTTTGGTACACATCTGGTAAGCACCGTCCAGCTCCATGATCGTAATTCCGCGCTCTGCACTTGCATAATCCTCAATCAATTCGTCCAGATAGACCTTCGTCTGCTGCGGCTCCAGCTCCACGGCAGCCGCGAGCCTGCTCAGCGCTACGGATTCCCCCATCGTAAACAGAATGGATTCCAGTATTGCCTTATAATTTGTATCACTCATATATACTCCTCTGATCTGTTTCTGATCTTCTACCTGATGCGATGCACCGCATCGGATTTGTCAGGCTGCGATCTGTGAAGTAATACGGATATCGTCAAATATCGCCTCCTGCGTGATCGAGATCGCACCCATCTTCATCAGCTCTAAAATGGCTAAAAATGTCACGATCATCTCTGTCTTTGATTTTTTACCGTTCAAAAGTCCACGGAAGCTGAAACGCTTGTGCTCTCTGGCATATGCCTCGAGCGAAGCCATGCAGTCCTCCAGCGAGATCTCCTCTTTCTGGATCTTGCCAAATTTTGAACGGATCGGATCGATCTTGTCCACCTGCTTTTTCATCATGGAACGGAAAATCTCATTGAGCTTGTCCAATGTCAGGTCTGCAACGAGCTCGTCCAAATTGACCGGCTCCTCATACGCACTGACCTCATCCGGGATCGTCGGCACCTTGAACAGTACCTTGCTGGCATCCATCTGGCGGTCTTTGAGCTCTGCGGATATGTATTTGTACATCTTGTACTCAAGCAGCTGCTGTACAAGCTGTGCACGCGGATCTTCGGTCTCCTCGTTATCCTCTGTGGGCGGTGCGGGCAGCAGCATCTTTGCTTTGATGTCGAGAAGCGTCGCTGCCATAACCATGAACTCGCTCATGACGTTCAGATCCTGCCGTTGCATCTCACGGATATATTCCATATACTGATTCGTGATCTCTACGATCGGAATATCGTAAATATTTACTTTGTTTTTGTCCAGCAGGTGCAGGAGCAAATCCAGCGGTCCCTCAAAAGCTTGTAGTTTAACTGTCAAATCCATCGTGCCAACCCCTATATATTGTGTTTGTGTCTGTTCCTATTCTATACGCTGCGGACAAAAAAAGCAAGTCTTTTCCAAAGAAAATCACTGTGGTTACGTAACAGTTCAGCCATGGATTAAAAAACGAGGACATCATGCTTGCATGAATGGAATCGTTTTTTAATCCATGAGGTGAGCGCCAGATTATGAGCAAAGTTAACTGCGAAGCAGTGGGAAAACGCCGTCAGGCGTCTTTGCGAATGGCGCGGGCTGAACTTATTCAACTCATGGTGCGACCGTAACGACCAGCACCTCGCTGCGGTTAAAGATGCGCACATGGAAGGTGTGTGTCCCGAGTCCGCGGCTGACAAGCGCTGTGTGTGCCCCCTCCGTAAACCGTCCGAAGCTGTAGTGCGGGAACAGTTCAAACTGCGGCGAGATCACACTGCCGAGTCCCGGAATACAGACGAGCCCACCGTGATAATGCCCGGACAGACACAGATCTGCGCCCCATGCAAAATATTGCGGCACATACTTTGGCGTGTGTGCAAGCAGCACCTGATAATGCGCATGATCCGCCGCACCCAGACAGTCCATAAGCTCCCGCTCCCCAAGCAGTGTGTCCATACCCTTCCGGTAATAGGATAACGGCAGCTCCAGACCGCTGACCGTGATCTGATCCCTGCCAAGCGTGACCGGCATCTGTGCATTGTTCAAAATATGCACGCCAAGCGTCTGCATCTGTTGTTTCAGCCGCTGATACAGCTCATAATTTTCATGTGTCGGCTGTTCGAGCCGGCTCTCGTGGTTTCCGTTGGAAAAATAGACCGGCGCGATCTGCGTCAGACGCTCCATCAGCTCTGCCGCCACCGCAAAACGCTCCGGTTTCGAGTGCACGATCAGATCCCCCGGCATCAGGATCGCCTCCGGCTGTTCTTTCCGGATCGCACTGATCAGGCGTTCATTGTGCGCACCGTACTGCCACAGATGCACATCCGCCAAAACGACAAAGCGATGCGTATCCACCAGCTTTTCATGGTGGATCTCATAGCGTGTGAGATTGAAATGCTTTAATTCCTGCCACTGCCAGATCACGTACCCTGCGATCAGGCAGGCAGCTAGGAGTAATAAATATAAAATATCCTTCACCATCCTTCATAAATCCGGCATTTTTCTCGTAAACTGTTAGAAAAACCCCCAAGGATTTCTGTTATGCGTTTCTATCATAATTATGTTTCTCATCGTCATTCCAAACGGTGGCTGCCCGCTGTGCTGCTGTCTTTCGCACTCGCGCTCGGATCGTGTCTGTGCAGCTGCACTCAGGTCTATGCCAGACCGGAGGAATCTGCAACGGATGCTGCCGTATCCGGCTTAGATCCGTCAGCCAAATCCGCACTGCTCATGGAAGCCTCGACCGGAACGGTCATCTATGAAAAAAATGCCGACGAGCGGCTGCGCCCTGCCAGCGTCACAAAGATCATGACGCTGTTACTTATTTTCGAGGCTCTTGAAAAAAACCAGTTCAGTCTCGACGACGTTGTAACTGTATCGGAACATGCTGCCAGCATGGGCGGTTCACAGGTATTTCTCGAACCGGGCGAGACACAGACGGTCAACGATATGATTAAATGCATCAGCATCGCCAGCGCCAATGATGCCAGCGTGGCAATGGCTGAATTTGTCGCCGGTTCGGAACCTGCCTTTGTGGATCTGATGAATGCGAAAGCCAAAGAACTCGGCATGGACAACACAACCTTTGCAAACTGCTGCGGACTCGAAGCCGAAGGCCACTTAACGACCGCACGCGACATCGCTCTCATGTCAAGGGAGCTCATCAACAACCACCCGCAGATCCATGATTATTGTACGGTCTGGCAGGATTCCATCATCCACCGCACCAGACGGGGTGACTCGGAATTCGGGCTGACCAACACGAATAAGTTTTTAAAGCAGTACCCCTACGCCAACGGGCTGAAAACCGGATACACCTCCCAGTCAAAATACTGCATCAGTGCCACCGCGCAGAAGGATTCCCTGCAGCTGATCACCGTTCTGATGGGCGAGCCGGATATTCCGTCACGTGTCAAGGATCTGCAAAGCTGCATGGATTACGGTTTTTCCAGATGCAAGCTGTACACGGATGCCAATGAGGATGCATTGTCCCCGATTCCGGTCACCCACGGTACGACGAATGAGCTTCCGCTCAAATACGATACATCCATGAAATATCTCGACACCGAGGGACGAGATCTGTCCGCTGTCGAAAAGACACTGTCCCTGCCCGAATCCATAGAAGCTCCGATCAGCGAAAATGACATTGTCGGAGAAGCTGTCTACACGTTAAACGGCACAGTACTCGGCTCTGTGTCGATCCGTGCCGCAGCCGATGTGGAACAGGCAGATTTCCGCTTTTTCTTTGTAAAAGCTGCCCGTGCATTTTTCATCTGAACCGCCCATGCAGAAGATCCGTTTATGGACAGTTGTCCCTGTGTAATTATAGCAACGGTGCCAGCAGGCGAAGCAGCGCATGCAGCATGCTCATACCGAGCGGATGCTTGCGCTGGCAGTCTGCCAGTGTGACCTCACAGGATGCCGCAAGGGTTTCTTCCATGTCTGTCAATACCTGCGCAACAG
>CALBJL010000032.1 GCA_937893485.1 uncultured bacterium
GCCGACTATTTTCCCATCCTCCATCGCTGCTACGCGAAATTTATCTCTGTGTGCTGCCTGATGATGCCGATGATAGGTATTTATATAATTCTGCGCATCCTTCAGTTCCATCGGAACCGCAATCATATTTACACATCCTTTCCAAAATCCTAAAATGAATACCCAACCCACATATATTGTGTGCTTCCTTCGATCGGATAATAATATGTTCCATAACCTGTATCCTCTCCATACATTGTCTGATCGCAGTATTCACCATCTATTTGCTCTTCGCCTACCGGCTCTTGGGCTACTCCGAACCCCTCTACGCAAAAATCTTCAAACCCATTTTCATTCGCCCAAGCAATCAATTCTGCACCAAGCTGCCCAGTCTTTTTTCTGAACATTTCATATTCATTTGCTTTTTCTGCAATTTCTTTAGGTACTTTCATTGTCTTTTTTACCTCCGCTAAATCCTAATGTTTTCATTACTTGTACAGTATTTCAGTTTAAATGTTTCTTCCAATCTATTAAAATCGGGACGATCTCACTGTCATAATAACGATGTCTTGTTGACCTTCCATTTCCTTTTGTAATTTTATGACAACGCTCTTTGCAATTCTTATAAGCACTTTTATAATTTTCTGATGTATACAAATTGTTTTCGACTAAGAACTGTTGTATAATGTTTCCCATTGCCATTCCGCTTATATATCCCATTCATAATCTCCGTTAAATCTTTATTTATGCAAGCCATGCTTCTGGAGGAAGCGCATCCGTATATCTTTCAAATTCCTTCCATTCTTTGCTGTACTCTGCATACCGCCCCTGTTCTGCGGCGGCTGCCTCATAAAGTTTCTCGATCTCTTTTACTACCTGCAAATGCCCAGTATTCTGATCTCTCAAAATGTCTATTGCGGCTTTCAGACTATCGTACCTATTCCGCAGTCCGATATATGCGGAGTACACTCGGAAGCACTGTCTGGTCGCAGCAATTATTTCGTCCTTCGTCATCTGTTTCAACTTCTTTTTGGCTTCATCCTCTGCCCAAGAATCAGAACATCCTATGCTGAAATAGTCCTGTTCGTACTCATCAAAGCCAAGCAGCCCGCCATATGTCTCCCCTGCTCCCACGACCACAAAAAATATATCAAAACAGCTCGGAATCCATTCTTCTTCAACATCCTCACGCATCCTGTCGCATTCCGCACACAGATCAGCGAACGCCATCTTGAACTCATATGCTTCGTCTTCGTCACCAGAGAGAGCATTGATAAGACTATCGTTTCCATCCTCGTCGTCTGTGTACCAATGTACATCCTCACATGCCTCCTGAATGTCCCATAAGTCCTGTTTGATACTATCAAGGTTTAGGTCTTTTACAATGGGCTTTTTATAGCGAAGTTGTTTCGCTTTATTGATTTTTGTTTGTACTGCATCGACCATATGAATGACATCTCCTATCCTTCAACCACAACTCTACCATTTACAAGTTCCGCAAAATGTTCCGCTTGTGCCTTATCATCCTCGAATGAATGGCATACTTCTTTTCCATTTTAAAAAAAATACACATAGTATATTTTCATGATTTTCACCTCACTAAATCCTTATTTATCTCCTAAGATCGCTTTCAGACACGCATTCCAACCGAATCTATACGACGAAGCAGGCTTGCCCGGTTGCGGACATTTTCCGCACACTTCCATTTCCTCCGGCAGTTCACAAAGCGGGCACTTTCCATGCCGCTTCACTGTAAATGTATTCTGTGACATCCTTGATGCTCCATTATTGAGCACATTCATAAGTTGGCATTTCTTAACGCCTTGAAACTCATACAGAAATTTGCACTTACTACATGATTCCGGCATATCCATCACCAAAACTGCTTTAGCCATCTACCCCACCACCTTTGACGATGTCAATCACATCATCCAAATTCACAACACGCTCTCCACCCATGCCATCATTACCATATCGCTCATATGCTACATTTCCGAGTTCCTCCATAACCTTGTCCGGATCGTAGGCGGTCGGAATGCTGTCTATATCCTCAAGTGTTATGATTTCCCCGACGTTTTTGTCTCGTCCCAATACACTAATCAATTCATCCACATCAATCAGTCTTCCCATCGTTCGCTCCTCCTGCCTTGCTTTTTGCCTTTTGGTTTCTTCTGCGTTTACCATACATCACACTCTTTCCGGCTTTTCTCGCCGCTCTAATACGATTTTGCTTTCCCATATTGATCAATTAACAATTCAGCAATCTCATCAAACGAATATATGTGTGACTCATCATTGTTGAAATACACGCCTCGCTCATTAATGTCTACAATGGTATGATTGTCCTCGCTCCATCCCACTCCCACACCTAGGCAGCCCCCTTCTGTGTAAAATCTCAGCCTTTCAATAATCTGTTCTCTCTGGCACTCCAATACCAATTTTTTAAATTTGTAAATATCAAAAAAAACTGGTATATACCTTTTGAATTTTATACTGTAAATCACCGCCACATAGTTCTGGACAATTCGCCCTGACCAGAGCTTCCGGTATCGGCGGACAAACCGCATTGCCACATCTACGCACCTGCTCACTGCGCGGATATGTCTTGCCAGTATAGTCATGATCGATGATATAGTCCGCTGGAAATCCTTGGCATCCGTACAACTCTTTGGGCTCCAGCATCCGAAGTCCGATATCCACGATTTGATAATCTATACCCTCTATGGTAACTAAACCGAATCTGTCATGTGTTGGCACGGTATCAAGCGGCTCTTTCAGATCCTGCCCTGTGCCTTGCCCATAATATTTGATCAGAAATGCCCTAACCTCGCCGAAGTGTCCATCTCCGGCTGTGATTGTCGGTAATGGTTGTCTGATATCTTTTCCGTCACAATGGTTGTTCATCTGGATCAAATTTGCCGTAATAACACTGTTATGATCCCATGATGTAACAGTTGGCAGTGGATTTTCTATGCTATCTCCCGCGCCTTTGTAGCCGCCGTCATAATATTTATGCAGGAATGAGGTAACTAATCCGTATCGATTTGAACCATCCACGGTCATAATCGGCTCATCAACACGCTGCCCTCGGACTTCTCCCTGTGCTGTCTCGGAATGGTACTGGATCAATGTAGGGCTGATCAGACACTGTTGGTTCCCTGTGGTAATCGTATGTATCGGATCTCTGCAGCTTCCACCCGGATGATTTGTCGTATTAGTTCCCATGTACGGGACAAGCGCGGGTTCCACAATCCCATACCCATGCTTTCCGGTAATCGTCGGCATCGGGTCTCGGATGTCGTTCGGTCTACGCTCACCGCCGTGGTTGCACTGAATGATAAACGGTTCCGGATTATCCAGAACAAATTTTCTTAACCCTCTTGCGATCCGCTCCATTGTCTTAGGTGCAAGTGGTCGCACTGCCCGAATGCCGTACTTTTCCCTGATCTCTTCCGAGGTGTCAAATATGGACGGACACGGCAATGAAAAATCAAGTTGTGTACAAGCCCCGACATAAGGCTTTAATAATCCAGCCTTTACCTCTTCACTGTCTGCCGATCCGTGCGTAGGCTCTGGCCAAGTAATTGGCATACCATCACATCTGGCTATTAAAAAGAACCGCTTGCGCATGGTCGGCGCACCATAATCTGCCGCAACTAATTCTCTCCATTCAACCCGATATCCCAGCCTTTGGAGTTGACTCACAAATTTACAAAATGTAGTCCCCTGCTTGCTTTTGATCGGTCGATGATGCCGATTCAGTGGCCCCCATGTCTTAAATTCCTCAACATTCTCTAACATGATAACTCTCGGGCGCACTAATCCCGCCCAACGGCAAGCCACCCACGCCAATCCTCGGATTGCTTTGTCCTTCGGCTTTCCACCCTTCGCCTTTGAGAAATGTTTGCAATCCGGCGAGAACCATGCCAATCCCACCGGTATACCTTTACATGCCTTTATGGGATCAACCACCCACACATCTTCACAGTAATGCTTTGTATGAGGGTGATTTGTCCTATGCATTCTGATAGCTTCCGGATCATGGTTGATAGCTATATCTACACTCACTCCGGTCGCCAACTCTATTCCAGTCGACGCGCCTCCGCCTCCGGCAAAATTATCTACGATCAACTCTCCGTTTATCATGTTTTTTCCTCATCCATTGAATCATTAAACACACTCAAAACTGCTTTGAGTTCCTCAATGCTCCGTTCTTCTGGGCGGCACACAATCACACCATACCCTTCAAGTTCTTTGATGATTTGCTCTTTGCTATTCCTTAGCATGGCTTGTCCTTTCTGAAAATGCGTGTCAGAATCTGACACGCATATCTTTCTACTCCTTCACCCTCTGCAGTCCAGCTCCGAGCGCAAAATTATCCCAGAACTCTATCTTTTTCTCTCTCGGAATATCTTTAATCTCGATCTGCTTCCATTCGCCGGTCTTAGCATCCCGCACAAAAGTACGATATGTAGCCTTTTTCGGATATCTGGGCATAATTTGCGCCTCCTTTCTTACATATGCTATGATCTTTGCCTGTCTACAGTTCCACGGATAGAGCGCTATACAGCATTTTTCTCATCCCGCATGATTCCGGACATCAATACCATGCCCTCACCAAAAGCAAGCAACTTCTCCTGCTCAATTTCTGTCATCTGAGGCAAAAGAATTGCAAACGTATTAAGGATCTCTGCTTCACGTGAGTCCTGCATCTGAATGTTCACTACTTTACTCATACCATCCGACTCCTTCCTTCATATTACTGTCTACCTGTTCCAATCATTGCCACCATTCCCTATTTAATCCTCAACATATCTTTAATCACTTCTTCCATGCAGGCTCCTAACTCTTTCTGTGTTGGGAGCTTGTCCACACATCTTTTCAATACATATTTCATGATCGTTAATGCCACGATCTTATTCGTAAACCAACCGCTTGCACATATGACAGTTGTTATTGCAAAAATTACTACCAGACATTTCATTACCATCCACCTCACCCCTCTCTTTTTTTGCATTCGACTCCAAGATCACTTTAAACATGCTATAATTATTTTTAACTATCCCACAAAGGAGGATTACATATGTCCAACGAACTATGGAACAAGTGGTCAGACGTTCACAACTCGCCTGACCAGCAAAAACGCATCGCCAGTGCGAAGAAATCAGCATGTACACCAGTCTCTGTAGATCAGTCAGCATGTACCGGAACATTTAAGGGCAGCTCCGGCACACATACGACATCTCTGGATCACTGTTCATGTGTTGATTTCAATCGCCGGAAATTACCCTGCAAACACATGTACCGATTGGCTATGGAGCTTGGTGCTTTCCAAACAGATTTTGATTCAGACAAATCTGCTATTGTTGAACCCATAGGGAAGCGCGAAAAACTTTCCAAAACCATCGCACTCGTTGAAACGCTTACTGCCGATCAACAAAAACTGTTATTGTCGATTGCGAGGCGTACCAGCAATAATGCACCAACAACCTGCATTAAATGGGCACCTGACATACCGGCGCTCGTAGATGCCAATCTCATCGAAATAGTGCCTGAATTTACTCCCTGCCTCGTCAAGTATAAAAAGGCAGAACTTTTTGCGTTAGCCAACTCATTTGGTCTGACACCAGATAAGAAACTATTAAAGCCAGAACTAATTAGCTACATCATAGAAAATGCGCAAGACCAACTTTTGGCAAATCCTCTTTCCCATACAGTCGTTCGCATTTGTAAACACATTCGCCGCAGGCAAGTACACATGTATTTGCATCGCAAATGGGATACTGATGATTACTATGATGGGAATGTAAATCCTTGCAGTACTCCTCTGCTCGAAACTATCCTGCCAGACGATGCCGTAACCGATCTACTGATTCAATACGGCTACTATACGCCGCCGAAGGATTGATTTTTCATATACCGCTATGCATTGCCGTGTATGGCGGTATATATTTACTATCCTAGAACTGCCAAATTTCCATCATTGACCTCTGTCTCTTTAGTTTTTAAATGTTCCTTGCAGTAACAATATAATTCCTTTAGGTAACTTTGTCAACACTTTTTTGTTGCTTTAAGAAACTTTTTCTTGACGAACCATATGTCAGATGCTACGATGTCTATATTGATGGAGGTGATGTTCATGAACGAACGTGTCCGAGAATTGCGAAAATATCTCGGTCTTACATTAGAAAAATTTGGAGAACCATTAGGTGTAACAAAAACAGCTATCAGTAGATTAGAAAATGGAGTCAATGGCATAACCGACCAGATGGTCAAATCTATCTGCCGCGAATACAACGTAAATGAGGAATGGCTCATCAACGGAACTGGTGACATGTTCACCGAGATAGATCGCGACGATCAACTGATGCGCTGGGCAGCATCCGTCCTAAAGGATGACAGCGATTCCTTCCGGAAACGATTTGTGACAATGCTATCATCCCTCTCTGTGGACGAATGGCAGTTTCT
>CALBJL010000033.1 GCA_937893485.1 uncultured bacterium
TATCTGGCGGAAAAACTGCCGGAGGGAGCCGTGGTCGGCTTTGACGGGCGCACCGTCAGCCACAGCTTTGCGGAGCGTCTGCACCGCGCGCTGGACGGACAGCAGATCCGCTATGAGGGCGGCGTGGATCTCGTAGACAGGATCTGGACGAACCGTCCGCCGATGTCAAAGCAGCTGGTATTTGAACTGCCGGTCTGCTATGCGGGCATGAGCCGGGAGGAAAAGCTGGCGCAGCTTCGCAGTGACCTCGCGGAGGCGGGAGCGGATGCGTGTCTGATCAGTGCGCTCGATGAGATTGCGTGGCTGCTCAATCTGCGCGGTGCGGACATCGCTTATACGCCGGTGTTTCTCGCGTATCTGATCGTCGAGCCGACGCGCGCCGTGCTCTGTGTACACAGTGAAATTCTCTCAGAGGAGCTTATTTCAAAGCTGGCTGCGGCAGGTGTCACACTCGCACCCTATGAATCGGTAGAGGCGCTGCTGGGCGGTCTGCCCGCAGAGCGGACGCTGCTCATCGATGCGCAGAGGATCAGTGAACGGCTCATACAATGCATACCGGAAGGTGTTCGGTGCATACCCGCAATGAGTCCTGTGACACGCAGAAAGGCGGTCAAAACCCCACAGGAGATGGAGCATGAACGTATGGCGCACATTCGGGACGGCGTAGCGGTGACGCGGTTTATCTACTGGCTCAAGCACAATGTGGCGGACAGGCAGATCACGGAGATCGGGGCTGCCGAGCAGCTGGAACGCTTCCGTAAGGAGCAGGAAAACTACTTGTACGAGAGCTTTGCACCGATCATCGCATACGGCGCGCACGGTGCGATCGTCCACTATGAGGCGACTGCGCAGACCGATGTCAAATTGGAGGCGCACGGACTGTGTCTGGCGGATACGGGCGGACATTATCTGGATGGCACGACAGACATTACGCGCACGATCGCACTCGGCGCGTTGACGGACGAGGAGATCCGCGCCTTTACGAGCGTGCTGCGCGGACATATGAATCTGGCGGCGGCGCGTTTTCCGGAGGGTATCTGTGGTCAGAATCTCGACATTCTGGCACGTATGCCGCTGTGGGAGCAGGGACTGGACTTTAACCATGGAACCGGACACGGTGTGGGTTATCTGCTCAGTGTGCACGAGGGGCCGCAGCGCATTCACTGGCGGCTGCGTTCCGGTCAGGAAGTGATTCCGTTTGAGGAAGGCATGATCGTTTCCGACGAGCCGGGACTGTATATCGAGGGGAAATTCGGCATCCGTCATGAGAACCTGCTGCTCTGCCGCAGGGATGAGGCGAACGAATACGGACAGTTTCTGCGGTTTGAGCCGCTTACGATGGTGCCGTTTGACAGGGACGCGATTGATGTGACGATGCTCACACAGCCGGAACGGCAGACACTCAATGCGTACCATGCGCGCGTATATGAGACGTTGCAGACCTTTTTTGCGGGTGACGAGCTGAAATGGCTGGCGGAGGTGACTGCACCGCTATAGATTTGCGGGCAAAAATTACCATTCGCGCCGTATAATTACCATTCACACCAAAATGCAGATATTTTGAAAAAACATGTTATGATACAAGGGATAAAACATTCGGAAAGGAGTGGTAGGAAATGACAAAAAATAAGGGGACGAAGTTGCTGCGGCGGTTTTTGTGTCTGCTGTTAGCGCTGGTGTTACTGCTTCCGGCAGTACCTGCCTACGCATCAGTAGACGATCAGCAGGAGATCGCTGCCGCACAGAAAGCAATTTCAGCGGCAATGAAGCAGTTTAAGGGAACCAATGAGACGACGGAGCAGGAGTTTCTGGCGGCTGCACAGGCAGCACTTCCGGCGGGCAGCAAGGTGACCGTGACATCGGCAGGGGATTTCAAGATTGATGTTCCGGCAAACGAGGAGCGGGATGGCAGCATGAGCTGTACTCTGATTCTCTCCTGCGGTTCGGAGCAGTTTCCGTTGCGGCAGGGAGCATCTGTTGCACAGATTGTGTCGGGAAATACGGCACAGCTTGAAGAAGACCGTCTCGCGATGAGTAAGGCGATGCACGCGATGACCTACACGAATAAGACGACGAAAGAGGAGATGTTGGAAGTCGCACTCGCAGCCAGAAAGTATAACACGACCGTAAAGTGGACGAAGTTCACAAAGAACAATGCGACATTTGAGGCTGACGGCGAGATCACCGGATATCTGACGCTGACGTTAAACAACGAGACGAGCGAGCTGCGTCTGCATGATACGATTCCGATGCTCAAGCGCACGATGCCGACCAAAGCGATCTCGATCAACAAGGAGGAGTGGGATATCCTGCGTCTGACCAATATCGAGCGCTATAAAGATGGAAAAACTCTGCTGACGATGCCGAAGGAGCTGCAGAGAGCCTGTGATGTGCGTGCGAGGGAGAATATCAACAATACCCAGAAGGCACATATCAGACCCGACGGTACACTGTTCAGCACAGCGGTTCAAGGCACATTCCGCAGATTTGGTCTCGGTGAGAATCTGTACCATGAGGCAAAGATTGATGTCGTGGCAAAGCGTGCGGTCAACGCATGGATGAACAGCTCCGGACACCGCGCAAATATGCTCAGCAGTGCGTATAGCTATATGGGAGTCGGAGTCTGCGAGAATCAGTCCGTACAGATCTTCTCAAAGAAGAGCAATCCGATTACATCATGGACGACGAGCACCGGCAAAAAGACGTTTGAGGACGAGGAAGCAATGTGCAAGGCTTATCTGATCTGCAAGGATGCAAGCGGTCTGAAGTCGTATGTGCCGCTCGATCCGGAATGCATGACGAAGGTCAAGGGCGGATATAAGATGAAGCTGAACAGCAAGCTGACGATCAAGGTGAAGATCAAACAGGAGCAGAAGAGTACATTCACGGATGTGCCTGCAAATGCAGCTTACGCAAAGCCTATCGCATGGGCAGTCGACAAACGGATCATGACCGGTATCAATCAGACCGAGTTTGCACCGGATCGCACCTGTACACGCGGTGAGGTATTCAACTATATGTATCTGGCAAACGGTTCGCCGGCGGCAGCAGGCAAGAACTGGTGGAGTGATGTCAAGGCGAGTGATTTCTATTACAAGGCAGTGCTTTGGGCAAAATCACAGGACATCATTGATTACGGCAGCTTCCACGGTGAGGATCTGTGTCCGCGCGGCTATGCATTGTACTATGTATGGAAGAGCGTCGGATCTCCGACCGTATCCGGCAAATCGACATTTACGGATGTGACAGACAGTGTCTTCTACTCAGATGCAGTGGCATGGGCACAGCAGAAGGGTATGTTCAAGGGCAATACAGACAACCAGTTCCATCCCGATTACGGCTGTACCAGAGCGGATATTGCAACCTATCTGTATTATGCATATAAATAGATTTGTTAAGCACAGGCACTTAATATAATTAGAAAAATGCAAAAATCTCTTGCAGGTGTGCATAAGAAGTGCTAATATTTGTAAATATAATATAAAAATTGCTCAGAGCCATTCTGAGCAGCCGTAAATGCAGTGAAGGAGACTCACATCTGCAGACATCGACAGGAATACAGCGTCACCGACTGAGAGCGCTGTTTGAGAGAGCAGACGATGGGAACACTCCGGAGCAGGCTGGTCGAAACAGTAGACAGACATGGAGACATGACAGTGCTTTATTAGGTCAGCACGTATGGGAGGCGCGTTAAGCCCACAGAGCGGAATGTTTATGCATATGCATAGCTTTCAAAACGGGTGGTACCGCGGATCAGATAATTCGTCCCGGAATATAGAAATATATTCCGGGACTTTTTTATAACATAGGAAATTGCTTCCTATGTTATAAAACGCTCCGCGAGGATCGCACTGCGGCGGAGATGAAATATGTCGCAGAAGCGACCCGCCGCAGGCGGAGAATCCTGCGAGCAGGATTTTTTTCATGTTCACTGGAAAGACAAAATTCCGGCAGGCACACATGAGACAAAGAAAGGGGATCAGAAGCATGTACAGAGACGTTACATTAAACCAGATCAGTGAGGCAGATATCGACAAACAGTTAAGCGTGGCAGGCTGGATCGAAAATATCCGTGACCATGGCGGCGTGTCATTTATTGACCTTCGGGATATGTATGGCATCTTGCAGGTCGTCATCAGAGATGATACACTGTTAAAAGGACTCAGTCGTGAGGACTGCGTATCGATTCAGGGAATCATGGAAAAAAGAGATGAGGAAACGTACAATCCAAAGATCCCTTCCGGAACGATTGAATTAGAGGCGAAACAGATCACCGTGCTCGGCAAGGTGCGCAAGGCACTGCCGTTTGAGATCATGACCTCCAAGGAGGTGCGCGAGGATGTGCGTTTACAGTATCGTTACCTCGATCTGCGCAACGCCAAGGTGCGCGATAACATGATTTTCCGTTCACAGGTCATCGCATTCCTGCGCCAGAAAATGACGGAGATGGGATTTTTGGAGATCCAGACACCGATCCTGTGTGCATCTTCACCGGAGGGCGCCAGAGATTATATTGTGCCGAGCCGTAAGTTCAAAGGAAAATTCTATGCATTGCCGCAGGCGCCGCAGCAGTATAAGCAGCTTTTGATGGTATCGGGCTTTGACAAATATTTCCAGATCGCACCGTGCTTCCGCGATGAGGATGCGAGAGCCGACCGTTCACCCGGAGAGTTTTACCAGCTCGATTTTGAGATGAGCTTTGCAACGCAGGAGGATGTATTCCGTGTCGGCGAGGAAGTGCTGACCGCTGCATTTGAGAAATTTGCTCCCGTGGGATATGAGGTTACAAAAGCACCGTATCCGATCATCAGCTACAGGCAGGCAATGTTAGAGTTCGGTTCTGACAAGCCGGATCTGAGAAACCCGCTGCGGATCATTGATCTGAGTGAGTTTTTCCAGAAGTGCAGCTTTAAACCGTTCCACGGCAAGACCGTCCGTGCGATCAAGGTACATGCCGAGATGTCCAAGGGCTTTCATGAGAAACTGTTAAAATTTGCGCAGGGCTTAGGCTGTGGCGGTCTGGGCTATCTGGAGGTGCAGGAGGACGGCAGCTACAAGGGACCGATCGATAAATTTATTCCGGATGACTGCAAGGAGGAGATGCGCGCGCTCGCCGCACTCGAAATCGGCGATACAATCTTTTTCATTGCAGACCGCGAGGCAAAGGCAGCCGCTTATGCAGGTGCGATCCGCACGGAGCTCGGAGAAAAACTTGATTTAATCGAAAAGAACGCATACCGTTTCTGTTATGTGAACGATTTCCCGATGTTCGAGAAGGATCCTGAGACAAAGAAGATCGGATTTACACACAACCCGTTTTCTATGCCGCAGGGAGGTTTGCAGGCATTGCAGGAGCAGAACCCGCTCGACATTCTCGCCTACCAGTATGACATCGTCTGCAACGGTATCGAGTTATCCTCAGGTGCAGTCAGAAACCATGACCTAGATATCATGGTCAAGGCATTCGAGATTGCAGGCTACGACGAGACCGTATTAAAAGAAAAATTCGGGGCACTTTACAACGCATTCCAGTATGGTGCACCGCCGCACGCAGGCATGGCGCCGGGTGTCGACCGAATGATTATGCTGCTGCGTAATGAGGAGAATATCCGTGAGATCATCCCGTTCCCGATGAACGGAAATGCACAGGATCTCATGTGCGGAGCACCGAACACCGTGACAGAGCAGCAGCTACGTGAGGTGCATATCAAGGTGCGTGACTGATCGTGCGCGAAATAAAAAGGAGATAAATATGGCAAATATCATTAGTGATGAGACGATCGAATATGTAGGTATTCTGGCGAAACTCGAGCTCTCCGACGAGGAGAAGGAGGCAGCCAAAAAGGATATGGGTGACATGCTCGACTATATCGACCAGTTGAACGAGCTGGACACCTCACAGGTAGAGCCGATGTCCCATGTATTTCCGGTCAATAACGTATTCCGGGAGGATGTGGTGACGAATGGTGACGGTAGCGAGGATGCACTCGCCAATGCGCCGCTGAGCAGAGACGGCGGCTTTGAAGTACCGAAGACGATTGTATAAACGGATGAACTAAGGAAAATGAAAGGGGATAGACCATGTCTCTTATGAGTCTGACAGCCGTTGAGCTGGGCAAACGGATACAAAAGAAAGAAGTGACAGCGGTAGACGCGACCCGCGAGGCGCTGGCTGCCATCGCTGCCCGTGAGGATGTGGTGCACAGCTTTGTGACAGTAGACGGTGACCGCGCGATGCAGCGGGCAAAAGAGGTGCAGGAGCGCATCGCTTCCGGCGAACTCACATCGCCGCTCGCAGGTGTACCGGTGGCAATCAAGGATAACATGTGTACAAAGGGGCTGAAAACGACATGCAGCTCCAAGATCTTATATAATTTTATACCGACGTATACATCGGAGGCTGTTTTACAGCTCGAACGCGCCGGTGCGATCATCCTCGGAAAAACGAATATGGATGAATTTGCGATGGGCAGCACGACGGAGACCTCCGCATACGGAGTGACGAGAAATCCGTGGGATACGGCACACGTACCCGGCGGATCTTCCGGAGGAAGCTGCGCGGCAGTTGCGGCGGAGGAGTGTTCCTATGCGCTGGGCTCCGACACCGGCGGATCGATCCGCCAGCCGAGTTCCTTTTGCGGCGTGACAGGCATCAAGCCGACCTACGGAACGGTATCACGTTACGGACTGATCGCTTACGGTTCATCGCTTGACCAGATCGGACCGATCGCAAAGGATGTGACCGATTGTGCGGCAGTGTTAGAGGCGATCGCTGCGCACGATCCGAAGGATTCCACATCGATGAAGCGGGAGGATACCGATTTTACACAGGCACTCGTGGATGATGTGAAGGGCATGCGGATCGGTATTCCGAATGATTATTTTGGCGAGGGACTGGACGAGGATGTGCGTGCGCGCGTGCTGGATGCGGCAAAGGCATTGGAGGAGAAAGGTGCGGTCGTGGAGCATTTTGACCTCGGACTGGTCAAATATGCGATCCCTGCCTACTACGTGATCGCCTGTGCCGAGGCGAGCAGCAATCTGGCACGTTTTGACGGCGTAAAGTACGGCTATCGCACCGAAGAATACGACGGACTGCACCAGATGTATAAAAAGAGCCGTTCCGAGGGCTTTGGCGCAGAGGTTAAGCGGCGTATCATGCTCGGCTCGTTTGTCTTAAGCTCCGGCTACTATGATGCATACTATCTGAAAGCGCTGCGTGTGAAAGCACTGATCAAGCAGGCATTCGATGATGCATTTGCAAAATATGATGTGATTTTAGGGCCTGCGGCACCTACGACCGCGCCGAAGCTGGGCGAGTCGCTGTCCGATCCGATCCAGATGTATCTCGGTGATATTTATACGATTTCTGTCAATCTGGCAGGACTGCCCGGCATCAGCCTGCCGTGCGGACTTGACCGGAATGGTCTGCCGGTCGGTTTACAACTCATCGGAGACTGTTTCCAGGAGAAAAAGATCATCCGTGCGGCATATGTATTTGAACAGACGAGAGAGTACGCGCACAGTAAACTGGCGCAGGAGCAGAATGGAGGTGCGTCATGAGCAGAGAATATGAGACCGTCATCGGTCTGGAGGTACATGTAGAGCTGGCGACAAAGACGAAGATCTTCTGTGGCTGTTCGACCGCATTCGGAGGCGCACCGAATACCCATACATGTCCGGTCTGTACCGGTATGCCCGGTTCACTGCCGGTGCTGAATAAGCAGGTCGTGGAATATGCGATGGCAGTCGGGCTGGCGACAAACTGTACGATCAACCAGAACTGCAAATTTGACCGCAAAAACTATTTTTATCCCGATAATCCGCAGAACTACCAGATCTCACAGCTCTATGAGCCGATCTGCCGCAACGGCGGCATTGAGATCGAGACTGCGGACGGCACAAAAAAGACGATCGGCATTCACGAGATCCATATGGAGGAGGATGCAGGAAAGCTCGTCCACGATGACTGGGACGACGTATCTATCGTAGATTTTAACCGTTCGGGTGTCCCGCTGATCGAGATCGTATCGGAGCCGGATATGCGCTCCGCAGACGAAGTAATTGCGTATCTCGAGAAGCTGCGCCTGATTATCCAGTATCTCGGTGCGTCCGACTGTAAGCTCAACGAGGGCTCTATGCGTGCCGACGTCAATCTGTCCGTGCGTGAGGCCGGTGCGAGTGAGTTCGGAACACGTACAGAGATGAAGAACCTGAATTCGTTCCGCGCGATTGCACGTGCGATCGAGGGCGAGAAAAACCGACAGATCGATCTGATCGAGTCAGGAGAAAAGGTTGTGCAGGAGACACGACGTTGGGATGATGCGAAAGAGAGCTCCCATGCGATGCGTTCCAAGGAGGATGCGCAGGATTACCGTTATTTCCCGGAACCCGACCTCGTTCCGATCCATATTTCCGACGAGTGGCTTGCAGAGGTGAAAAACCGCCAGCCGGAGCTGCGCACGGAGAAACTCGCACGCTATGAGAGTGAGTATGAGATCCCGCGCTACGACGCAGAGATCATTACATCGTCAAAGCGCCTGGCAGATATTTTTGAACAGACCGTGGCGATCTGTGGCAAGCCGAAAAAAGTATCCAACTGGCTCATGGTCGAGACGATGCGTCTGCTCAAAGAGCGTGAGATGGAGCCGGAGAATATTGTATTCTCACCGGAGCATCTGGCTGCACTTGTAGAGCTGGCTGATGCGGGCACGATCAACAGTACGGTTGCCAAGGAAGTGTTTGAGCACATGTTTGCCGACGACACAGATCCGAAGCAGTATGTTGAGGAGCACGGCTTAAAGACGGTGAACGATGAGGGTGCGCTGCGCACGACGGTCGAGCAGGTGATCAGAGACAATCCGCAGTCGGTGGACGATTATCACAATGGAAAAGAAAAAGCGATTGGCTTTTTGGTCGGACAGACGATGAAAGCGATGAAGGGGAAAGCCAATCCCGGTATGGTAAACCAGATTTTAAAGGAACTGCTGTAATGGCAGTTCCTTTTTCCGTTGCTGACATTTCCTTTCATATTTCTCATTGTGTTTCGGGCGCATAGTCGGTATAATGGAAGTAATTGGAAATAGGCTGGAGTAGGCGTATGAAACATATTTTTATTGTAAATCCGTATGCGGGCAGCATGACGTTCGCAAATAATTTAAGACAACAGCTGGAAAAAATGAATGGCTTTGAGTATTTTTTGTTTAATTCCAGATATACGGGCAACGAGACAGAACTGACGCGCAAGATTATCGACTTTTTTCCGCAGGAGCAGCTGCGCATTTATGCATGCGGCGGTTCCGGAACCTTGCGGAATGTGCTGGAGGGTGTCGGCGAGAATCCGAATGTCGAACTCGCTTTTTATCCGTGTGGAATGACAAATGATTTTCTCAAGTGCTTTACACCGGAGGATCGGACACGCTTCTATGACATCGCGGAGCTGATCGGCGGCGAGACACTGGTTCTGGATTCGATCCTGACGAACCACGGCAGGGCGCTCAATACGTTTTCCTGCGGCATGGATGCGGACATTATGTCCTATATCGCCAGACAGCATCCGGTGCGCACGGTTGGCATCCAGATTCCGTATTCGCTGTACACGTTTCAGGCATTGTTCCGGCTCAAGAAGATGGAGCTGCGTATCCGGATGGACGGAAAAGACATGTATGGCTGCTATGATGAGATCTGCTGGGCGAACGGATGCGCGCTGGGTGGCTCGCTGTGTATGCCAAAAGGCTTTTCACCGGCAGACGGGTGGGGGAGCTATGTGCTCGTTCCGTCACGCGGACATTTTGCATTTATCCAGATTCTCGTCAATCTGATTGCGCAGAACAGTGATTTTATACAGCGTCATGCCCGTGTGGGTACGGCAAGCAGGATGTCGCTGATACGCAGTGACCGAATGCCGATTATAGCCAATCTGGACGGTGAGATGGTATCGGCTGCGGGAGAATGGACGGTGGAGCTGCGTCCGTCGAGCGTTCGTTTTGTTGTACCGAGAGGAGTGAAGCTGCCATGAGAAATTTTCAAAGAGAACGGCATCTGACATGGTATATGCTGGTGCTGGAATGTCTGGCGGTGCTCTATGCACTGTATATCAACTATGCGTTGAAACCGGTGTATTTTATCATACATTTGATCATATTTATGGCAATGGTGATCGTTACGCGGATACTCACGGTTGCCGAGCCGGAGGAATGCTCGGATTTCAAGCAGGGTGCAATCACGATCGCCTGCGGTATGTATGTGTATATGTGTTATTCGATCGTGAGCAGGTCGGATCGTCTGCTACCGGCATGTATGTTTTTCGTCATGGTGGAATGCACGATCTATAAAGATCTTCAGCTCAATATCTTTATTACCGCGATGAATGTGTTTGTGAGTATTCTGACACTGATCCTCAGCGGCGTTGGTATCATCGAACACACCTACCGTTGGATCGAGTTTTTGTTTATTCTGGCGCTGATGCTTGTCTCCGCCGGATTCATGCTGTTTATGCAGACCAAGGATCTGTTTACGGAGCGCGTGGCGAAGGAGGATGAAAAGTCGCTGGATGACCTGCTGCAGCTTGTGGAAATGAAGTGTGAGGACGCGACGGCTGCGGCTGAGGCAAAGAGCAGCTTTCTGGCAAATATGTCACACGAGATCCGCACACCGATCAATGCGGTGCTTGGCATGAATGAAATGATTCTGCGGGAGGAGCAGGACGAGGAGATCCGGGGTTATGCGCAGAATATCCAGAGCGCTGGTACGACGCTGCTTTCCTTGGTCAATGATATTCTGGATCTGTCAAAGATCGAATCGGGCAAGATGGAGGTTGTCCCCGAAAAATACGAGCTTAACAGTATGATTTACGATATTCTGCTCGTCGTGCAGCCGCGTATCCAGAAGAAAAACCTGCAGCTGGTACTGGATATCGACAAAAAGATACCGAATGGGCTGTACGGTGATGAAGTACGGATTCGTCAGATTATTACGAATATTCTGACAAATGCAGTAAAATATACAGAAAAAGGAAGCGTGACGCTGCGTGTCCGGATGAAAAAGAAGGATTCCCGTCATGTGATTCTGGAGGTATCGGTCAAGGATACCGGTATCGGAATCCGGGAGAGCCGGGACGTGCTGTTTGCGTCGTTCCAGCGCGGCAGGGATCTGAAAGCACATCATATCGAGGGAACCGGACTCGGTCTTGCGATCACGCAGCAGCTGCTTGAAATGATGGGCAGCACACTGGAGATGGAGAGCATTTACGGTAAGGGCTCCATCTTTAGCTTTGAACTGGAGCAGAAGATTGTCAGCGAGGAGCCGATGGGCAACCTCGACGACCTGTACCGGAAGCGTCTGGCGCAGGAACAGAAATACAAGGAGAGTTTTACCGCGCCGGATGCACATGTGCTCGTTGTAGATGACAATCCGATGAATCGCAAGGTTGTCAAATCACTGCTCAAGCAGACACAGATACAGATCGATACCGCAGAGGACGGCATCTGCTGTCTGGAAATGTGTGCAAAGCAGCGCTATGACCTCATTTTGATGGATCATCTGATGCCGAACAAGGACGGTATTGAAGCGTTCCGTGAGCTGCGCGCCGATGAGGGAGGCTGCAATTACCACACGCCGGTGATCATACTGACTGCCAATGCGGTTGCGGGCATGCGGCAGCAGTATCTGGATGAAGGGTTTGACGGCTTTTTGTCTAAGCCGGTACAGGCACAGCTCTTAGAAGAGACGCTGCGCCAGTTCCTGCCGCCGGAGCTCGTACATCTGACAGAGACGGATGGGGCGGACGATGCGGCAGAGCAGGAGCGCCAGAAGCTGTTACAGGAAAAGATTGATGAGACAGGTCTGACCGAGCTGGCATTGGAGGACGCTTTGCAGTATTCCTCCGGCACAGCGGGGGATGTGCTGGAAAACATCAAGGGTTATCTGAGCGAGGCACAGGAAAATGACGGAAAGATGCATGAGGCATACGTTAAAAAGGATTGGAAAAATCTCAAAATCCTTGTGCATGCACTCAAGAGTACCTCGCGTGTCATCGGGGCGGTACATATGGCATACTGTGCGGAGAAAATGGAGATGGCTGCCGCGGATGCGGACATTTCCTATATAAATGAAAACATGGAAGAAGTATTGCAGGAGCACAGGCAGCTGTGCGAGAGCCTGCGCGCGCTGCTGGTACTTCCGGAGATATACAATATGGCACCGGATGCGGCGGAGATTGAGCAGCAGCGCGACATCTATCTACAGCAGGCAGAGACCTTCCTGCATGGTGTGGAGGAATACGAGGTGGATTTTGAGCAGCTACGCATTTTCTGCAATTATTATCCTACCGGCGATCTGCTGCAACAGGAGCGCGCACTGCTGGCACATGCGGTAGAGGATTTTGATTATGAGAAGATCAGTGAGCGGTTGTCACAGATCATTGAGGGGTTAAAAGAAAGCTAGTTTGGAGGAAAAAATATGGACGACCAATACGAAAAGGAATATATGCACCAGCATGACATGCAGGTGACGATCGGTATTCATAAGGTGGTCAGACTGACATTTTTACTGGGACCGTTGTTGTATCTGCTTACGCAGCTGCATATTTTCCGGATTGAAACAGAGACCTGTATTTTCTGGGGTGTGTATCTGATCGGATTCTGGATTTTTGTGGAAATTCTGATCAAAAACGGCTATGTTTCAGTTGCAAAATATATGCAGTTGTTTTATATGGAACTGATGGTGGCGGCTGCTTCGGTGAGCCCGAATATCGGTATTTATCTGACTTATTTTGCGATTCCACTGCTGTCGTGCGTCTATATGGACTGGCTGTTGACAATGCTGACGTCTGTTGTCGGCTATGTGTGTATGATCGTCTTTTTATATCCGCGTGCAGTCGGATTGGTGGAGGTTGGCTATACGAACTATGACCGGCCGTTAAAGTTTTTTCTGTCGGTTGGCGCCGGTTATACGATCGAGTATCTGTTTATGGCAGCGTTTGCGATACTGGTCGTGCGCCACGGACGCGAGATCAGGCAGCACTATTTTGAGAGCCAGAAGGAAAAGCTGTCGGCTGAGGCAGCCAATCAGGCGAAGAGCAGCTTTCTTGCAAATATGTCGCATGAGATCCGCACGCCGATCAATGCGATCATCGGTATGAACGAAATGATTTTGCGTGAGAGCCGCGAACGACGGATTTTGCGCTACGCGGGAAATATTAAAAATGCGAGCAAGAGCCTGTTGGCACTGATCAACGATATTCTCGATTTTTCCAAGGTGGAGTCCGGAAAGATGGAGATTATAGATACGACGTATCAGATCAGTTCGCTGCTCAATGACCTGATCAATATGATACAGCCGCGGGCAAAGGAAAAGGGTCTGGAGCTGAAGCTGGATATCGATGAACAGATCCCGTGTGAACTGTACGGTGATGAGGTGCGTCTCCGCCAGATTGTTACAAATTTGTTGACGAATGCCGTCAAATATACGAAAGAGGGCTCTGTCACGGTAAAGATCCGTTGCACGCGGCTGCTAGATTCGGCGTATGTACGGCTGGATGTTGCAGTCGTGGATACCGGTATCGGTATCAAAAAAGAGGATCAGGAAAAGCTGTTCGCGACCTTCCAGAGAGTCGATGAGGTGAACAACCGCGGCATCGAGGGCACAGGTCTTGGACTGGCGCTGTCCAAGCAGCTGCTTGAACTGATGGGCTCAAGGCTGATGTTAGACAGCGAGTATGGCAGGGGCAGTGCATTTTTCTTTGGTCTGAAGCAAAAGATCGTGGACAATACGCCAATCGGCGATTACAAGGCGGTCTATGAGCGGGCGCTCAAGGATACGGCACATTATCAGGAGAGCTTTCAGGCTCCGGATGCGAAGATCCTCATTGTGGATGATACGCGCATGAATCTCGAGGTGTGCAAGGGACTGCTCAAAAAGACGCGGATTCAGATCGATACGGCGGACAGTGGTATGGAATGCCTGAATATGATCATGAAAAAAGCGTATGACATGATTTTCCTCGACCATAAAATGCCGAATATGGACGGTGTACAGTGTCTTGAGCGGATGCGGGAGATGAAGGATTATCCGAATAAAAATACAAAGGTGATCGCATTGACGGCGAACGCGGTCAGCGGTGCGCGTGAATTTTATCTCGAGCACGGCTTTGACGATTATCTGGCGAAGCCGATCCAGGGGGAGCGGCTCGAACAGCTTTTATGCCAGTATCTGCCGCCACAGTATTTAAAGATTCCGGAGATTGAGGATTTCGATTATGTGGAGGAGTTATGTATCCCGCCGATCGACGGTATCGCGGCGGACGACGGTCTGCGCTATGCCGGCGGCGATCAGGAGGAATACCTGAATAACCTGCGGCTGTATGTGTCCGAGTATGAGGAGAAAAAGGAAAAGCTGGAGCAGTATTATGCCCAGAGCGACCTTGAAAATTACCAGATCATTGTCCACGCGGTAAAAAGCACCTCCAAGCTGATCGGGGCGAACGAATTATCGGATTTCGCACGCGCGCTGGAGGAGGCATCAGGAGCAGGCAATATCTATGTGGTGCGTGAACAGCATGCGGCATTTATGGACAATTTTGCACAGCAGAACCAGGCGATTGCGGATACGATCGAGTCTTTGGGTATGCAGGAGACACAGGTGGAGCCGGAGAGTATTTCACCCGAAGAATTGCAGACGTTCTGCAGGGAATTACAGGCGAGTCTCGACGAGTTTGATATGGATGAGATCCAGCGGCTCAGTGCATGGCTGCAAAATAAAGATCTGTTACAGTCAGTCAAGGCTGCAATGAAAACTGCCGTAGACAATTTCGATTACGACGGGGTAGCGGAACAGCTCCGCCAGATCGAACAGATGCTGGGACAGCGACTGCGGGAACATACATAAAATGACAATGAAAGACGGATTTCAGGAGAACTTTTATGAAGGTTTTGCCAGATCCGTCTTTTTTTTGCGCTCATTCACAGCTGAGTCCGTTTTATTGGACGGGCAATTCGTTAAAATAGAGTCAGGCTAAGGGCTGTGAACGGATGAGAGGGAGGAGTGAGCGCATGAGTGGACGTATTATAGCAGTAGATTTTGATGGAACGCTTTGCACGGATTGTTATCCGAAGATCGGTGAGGCAAACGGACGGCTGATCCGCACATTAAAGGAGCTGCAAAGAGCCGGTGACCGGATCATTTTATGGACATGCAGGCAGGGACAGACTCTTGAGGAGGCACTCCATTTTTGTGGGGCATGGGGGCTGGTGTTCGACGCGGTAAATGAGAATCTTCCGGAGATCATCAGGCGTTATGGCAGCGATTCGCGCAAAATATATGCGGATATCTACATCGATGACCGTAGCAGAAATCCATGGGAATGGTGTGAGAGCGAGAGGAGGATCGGATAATCGGATCGTTTTACCGTATCCGGTACCATGTGAAAAAAATGGTAAGTGGTTGACAGCCACAGGGAGAAAAATTACAATATACATAAGTAAAGAAAAGTTGAGAAAAGCAGCCAGACCTTCCTTTTCTTTGCCCAATGACAAACGACAGGCAGATAACGGAAAAAGAGGATTACTTATGAAAAATAAAGTGAAAGCTATCATAGGAAAAAGGCGGATGCTGGCACTGGCGGCAGCGCTCGCGCTCGGTATGAGCCTTGCGGCATCCGTCACGAGCTACGCGACGCAGACCGGTGATACGGGTGTCGTGGATGATGAGTTTGCGGATGGTGAACAGGAGACAGTCGCAGGACCGGATGCGGATACGAATACCGGTACAGACAGCGGAGATTCTACCGGAAGTTCCACTGGGACAAACAGCTCCGGCAGCGGGAATAGTTCTTCCACGGGCAGCAGCTCAAGCTCTGGCAGCAGTTCCTCCACGGGCAGCTCCGGTTCAGGCAGCTCCGGCACAAGTACCGCAAAATCTTCGGACAGCAGCCTTGCCCATTTAGGCATCTCACCGGGCAGTATCAGCCCCGCGTTTTCGGCGGGCACACACGAGTACAGCGCGACGGTGGATGCAAACGTGACGGCGATCTCTGTCGCTGCCAGACCGAATAATAGCAAGGCAGTCATCGCTTCCGTAACAGGAGCTAAGACGCTGACACCGGGTACAAATACGGTAAAAGTTGTTGTGTCCGCAGAAAACGGAACGACGACTACCTATACGATCACGGTCATCTGCGGAAGTGCCTCCGATACCGCATCAACGACTCCGGCCTCCGATACGGATACCGGTTCGGAATCAGACACGGCCAATGTCGTAGAGGGCGAGGTCACAAATGATTCCACGGATACCGGGGATACGGATCAGACAACGAGTAAAACCAAAAAGTCAAAGTCGAAGGTCACATTTGATGATAACGGTTATCTGATCTATGAGGGCGAGTCCTATATGCCTTCGAGCATGATGCCGGAGGGCGAGTATGTATCTCTGGATAAATATAACAAGCTGTATGAGCAGAACCAGTCGCAGAAGTCCAAATACATGCGGATGGTGATTATCCTTGCGGTACTGTTGCTGGTTGCCTGCATTGCGATACTGAATCTGGCGCTCAAGCTGCGCGATTTCAAGCAGGATGCAAAGCTGGGACTTACGGATTTCAATGATGAGGACGATAAGCCGGTCAGACATGAGAAAAAGCAGGAATCCAAAAAGATGCATAAACGCTCTGCCGTCACGGAGGCGCAGACGGATATGATTCCGGATCTCAAGATGCCGCAGTCGATGGCGGCGAAGCCGGAAAAACCGGTCAAGTCCTACCGGACATCCCATGCGGCACCGGATAGCGATGATCTGGAGATTCTGGATCTGAATGACCTGTAGTTTGTGGATCATATGATAATATTGTAGAAGAGAGAGGTAATTAGTACAACTATGAACAGACCCTATACAGCCAAGGCGAAGAGAGCATTGACTTTGGCAGGCAGAATGTCACGGAGTCTGCACCATAATTATATCGGAACCGAGCATCTGCTGCTGGGTCTGCTGCGTGAGGGCAGCGGCGTGGCAGCATGCGTGCTTATGAGCAATGGTGTGGAGGAAGAAAAACTGGTGCAGCTGATTGAAGATCTGATTGCGCCTTCTTCGGATGTCCTGATCATGGATCGCGACGGATATTCACCAAAGACGCAGAAGGTATTGGAGCGCGCACAGGTGGAGGCAGAGCATTTTCACAGTGAGCAGGTAGGAACGGAGCATCTGCTGCTGGCGATCATCAAGGAGATCGACTGCGCTGCCTCCAGACTGCTCAACACACTTGGTGTGAGCGGACAGAAGCTGTATGTTGATATTTTAGTCGCAATGGGCGAGGATGCGTCCCAGTACCGGGAGGAGCTGCAAAACGCCAGATCCGGGAAAAAAGCAAAAAACACGACGGCGACGCTCGACAGCTACTCGCGAGATCTGACCGAGCTGGCTAGGAACGGCGTACTTGATCCGGTCATCGGCAGAACGGATGAGATCGAGCGTGTGATACAGATTTTAAGCCGCAGAGGAAAAAACAATCCGTGTCTGATCGGTGAGCCGGGTGTCGGCAAGACTGCGATCGTGGAAGGGCTGGCGCAGCGCATTGTGAGCGGTGTCGTGCCGGATACCGTCGCAGGCAAGCGCCTGCTGACGCTGGATCTGTCCGGAATGGTGGCAGGCTCGAAATACCGCGGTGAGTTTGAGGAGCGCATTAAGCGCGTGATTGCCGAGGTACAGCAGGCAGGCAATATCATCCTGTTTATCGACGAGCTGCACACGATCATCGGAGCGGGCGGTGCGGAGGGCGCGATCGATGCGTCCAATATTTTAAAGCCCTCGCTGGCGCGTGGCGAGCTGCAGCTGATCGGTGCGACGACGATCGAGGAATACCGCAAATATATTGAAAAGGATGCCGCCCTTGAGCGCAGATTCCAGCCGGTGACGGTGGATGAACCGACAACTGAGCAGGCGATTGAGATCTTACAGGGGCTCAAGAGCCGCTATGAGGAGCATCATCAGGTACAGATCACGGACGATGGTGTGGAGGCGGCGGTACGGCTGTCACAGCGCTATATCAATGACCGTTATTTGCCCGATAAGGCAATCGATCTGATCGATGAGGCAGCGGCACGACTGCGCCTGTCCGTATGCAGAACTCCGCAGGAGCTGATCGAATACCAGCAAAAGAGCAAGGAACTGGAGCGCGCTTTTGTGGATGCGATCGCAGCCGGAGAGATGGAGCTGGCTTCGCAGTATATGGATGAGCGCGCAAAGGCAGAAGCGCTCTGCGAAAAAGAGAAAAAGCGCATGGAGCGCAGCAAAAACCGCAAAAAACTCGTCGTGGACGAGAACCAGATCGCAGAGGTCGTCTCCAAATGGACAAAGATACCGATCCGCCGTCTGACGGAGGGAGAGGCAGAGCGCCTGCGCCGGTTAGAGAAAACACTGCATAAGCGTGTCGTCGGACAGGAGGATGCGGTCAGTGCGGTAGCACGCGCGGTACGGCGCGGCAGGGTCGGCTTGAAGGATCCGAACCGTCCGATTGGCTCTTTCCTGTTTTTAGGACCGACCGGCGTCGGAAAGACAGAGATTTCCAAGGCACTTGCCGAGGCGATCTTTGGGGATGAGCAGGCAATGATCCGTGTGGATATGTCTGAATATATGGAAAAGCACAGTGTATCAAAAATGATCGGCTCACCGCCCGGATATGTCGGCTTTGATGAGGGTGGTCAGT
>CALBJL010000034.1 GCA_937893485.1 uncultured bacterium
ATAACATTAGTCCAAATACCTCCCCAGATCCGGAATCCAACTGCCAAGATAGATCAATCCCTGCAAAGCGGCACTCCAAAGTGGCATCAGGAACGTCCAGAGCCGTCCGTACACGGTTTCCCATTCCGGCAGCTGCCGCTTTTGCCGTTTCCGGTAAGCCTGCCATTTCTTTATCATATAAGGATAGTTCAGATAGCGCTCCATCTGCTTATAGCGCGTCTCATCCATCACAATCTGCCGTTCTGCGCAATACTGTTCCAGCTTTTTCTGAAACGGTCTGCCCTCAAAGCTCAACAGCCCGAGTGCATCATAGATGCGCTCGTACACATCCATATCCCGGATCAGCTCCAGATTTTTCAACGCCTCCGCCAGATCATCAAAAAACTGCTCCTCCAGCGGATAACTGGGAATCGGGCTCGTCTTACTCGTCTCCATAATCATCCGCAGCTCATAGGTACAGGGCTCATGCTGCCAAGCTGCCCGGTCAATCGGATCAACCACCAGCGACAGCGGAATCCGGACACCCTCGAGTTCTCCGTCCAGTTCAACGACCAGACGCGCCCCTTCCATATGGGATCGCCAGCTCCAGTTGATATTCGTCTGTTTCTCCCACTTGACCGCAGATTTTAAAAATGCCGCAAAATCCGCTTTCGTGAGCCGTTCGCTATCCTCGCACACATAGGCATACTGTAATTGGTGGACACCGCGCTGACCGTTTACATGAAAGGCTGCCGGATTTTTCAGCAGCAGACGCTCTCCCCGCTCAGAACCTGCCAGACGCAGCGCCAGCTGTTCGAGCATATAGACTGCCAGCAGGCTCTCCATCTCCAGCTCCAGCTCCATGCTTTTCTCATGGATCGCAGCGATTCCGATGATATTCCGTTTCATCACACTACCTCTCGCGACACCCAATTACAACCACGCTCCTATCCGGTTCTGTACTTTATTCAACACCTTGCGCTCTCTGGCATATTCGAGCAGCTTTGAAATATCCTTCTGCGGCTCTGCGATATAGGCGAGCAACGCCTTCTTCACATCCTCATGATCCATGCGGTCTTCATATTTCAGGCAATCGCACATCAGGCGCTCCTTGTCATAGATCTTCATCGTGCTGCCGCCAAATGCAATCTCACTCACTCCCAGCTCCAGCACCTTCGGCTCACTGTAATACGGATGCACAAACGGATAACTCAGGTGAAACCGCGACTTGGACGTATTCTTGTCAATCGCGATCTGGTATTCTGCCGGCTTGACAGAGAGATAACCGTATAAATACAACGCACTCTCCATCGTGAGCACACCATCCGCACCAAACAGCCGCACGATCATTTCATCCTCCGACAACGCCTGCTCCTGCAACGCATAATAGCCGCTCTTGATCCGCTGCAGCACGCCCCAGTCCACAAACTGCTGGATTCTGCGGTAATCGATCCCAAGCGTATACAGTTCCGCCGTCTTTACAACACCATCATGCTCCTTTAAAAGCTGCTCGATCGCAGCTTCATCCTGTTTCCACTTTTCCTCTCGTGTCATATTCCGTTCATCCTCCCACTAGAATTTTACGGTATATTTGTCTATTTTTTCCGCTTATCGCATTTTACATTGGTTATTTTCTAGTATACGAGTCTGCGATATATTTGTCAACGCTGTCGTTTTTTATCGCATTTTGTACTTGAACTTCATGTAAACCTGTCCTATAATGAGTGAAGGACAACAATATTTGTCCCAAACAGACATTCGTACATCATTTGAGAAATCTGGCAGATACACAGACAGGAGACCGACATGGATCAGACATTGAAAAAAAATCCCTCGCGCGCAGAATGCGAAAAGACCATCCGCCGCATCCTCATCACCGAGATTTTGCAAAACGGAAAAAACAAACACTTCCGGATGGCGACAGACTTCATCACTTATTTCGAAGCGCTCTATCCCGCCTCCGACAGCCTGACCAAGCAGGTACAGCGGGCGGTGAAAGCGATGAACATGCCAAAGGATGAGGACGGCTTTTTCATCATCGACCGCACACCCGAACAGGTCGCGCAGGATCGGGAGCTGCATACGCTCTTTGAGCAGTCGCAGACACAGATCGTTTCTCTGGACGAATGCGAGACACTCTTTCTCTCGCTCGATCCGGCTTACCGTGAGTTTGTCACCTACCGTTTCACACAGTCTGACACACTCCGCGACAAATATGTCACGATCCAGCAGACCAATAACGGTCTTTTGATCTATACGAAAGACAAAAAGAAGCTGGAGCAGGTGCTCCAGCGTCTCATGATGTTAAGCTAATGGCAGTTTTCCGCAAATGCCCTTCAACTAAAACCTCAGATTTTTACTTTTCTTTGCCTGCCGCCTTCTCTTGCGACTCTTGCGCGTATCATGTATCGTCTGATAGCGGTTTTTCTCTGATCGTCGGCTCTTCATGCCGGCGATTTTTTGTCGGATCAGATAGGAGTGCGTTGCGATCCAGCAGAGAATCAATCCCAGCACAAGCACTAACAGGATCACGCCTGCAACAGTCGTCACCGTCCGGACATTGATCTCGATATGGATATTGTGCGTCTTTTCCGGTTCCTGTTCTTCCGGCTGCTGCTTATCCTCCGTCTGCGGCTCACTCGCCATATCGTCCGTCTCCGCCTGATCATCTGCTCCGTCGTCATACACATACTCGGTAAACTCATAGCCATCGGAGGAGATCTCATTCATGCGCACATCTGCCCTGCCGACCTCCTGACCCGCATAAGTGTAGACGAACGTACCGAGCACATCCTCATCGCTGCTGTCATACACTGTCTGTACCTTTAGATCCGAGAAATCTGCAGATGCCGGTAAGAGTACGACCGCATTCTCATCAATTGAGGCAAAAGAGACTTCTTCCCGCTCCGTTTGTGCATTTTTCTCATAATCTGCCACCTTCAGCAGCTTGAAATTTTCAAAACAATAATCAAACAGCGTCCGTGTATCAACGTAATGGTTCGGGGTCTGTTCCCTCATCACGACACATACGAGCGACATACCGTCTTTTTCCGCAAAAGTGACCAGCGTATTTCCGGCTGCATTCGTATATCCCGTCTTTCCTCCGGTCGCATAATCATACAGATACGCATAATCTCCATGATACGGATAGATCATTTTGTGATGATTGTGCAGCGGAGTCTCCGCCTCATGCTTGTTTGTCGGAGGGATCGTATAGGACTTCGTCCCTGCGATCACACGGAATGTCTCATTTTTGTACGCTTCCGCCGCGATCAGTGCCATATCATGTGCGCTTGTCCAATGATCCTCGTCCGGCAGACCGTTCGGATTGTTAAAATGTGTATTCGTACAACCCAGTGAAGCGGCGCGCTCATTCATCATTTTTGTAAACTGCTCCATCGAACCGCCGACATGCGACGCGACCTGTTCTCCGATCGCCCATGCACACTCATTGGCAGATTCGAGCATCATGCCGTAGAGTGACTCCTCCATCGTCATTTCCTCGCCGATGTCGCGCGAAATATGCGACGTATCACCCTCATTGCCGTACACCGCTTTCTCAGAAAAAGTGACGATCTCATCCAGCGAACAGTTCTCCACTGCCAGCAACGCTGTCATGATCTTTGTGATACTCGCGGGATAGTTGATTTCATCCATATTCCGCTCATACAGGATCGTCCCGGTCGAAATGTCCATCACACAGAACGACGGAGCCTCCACCTGTGGCATCTTCGGCCATGTCTCCTTCGCAGACACAGGTATTACCGACTGAATCACAAAAAGCAGAGCTGCCAACACGCAAATAACTCTATATCTGACTTTTTTCATAATTTCCCCATTTTTATCTTGATTTTAGTAATATCCTATCTTAGTATAATATCCGAGATAAGCGAACGCAAGACTTTTTTATCTTCCCGACATAATAGGCTTCATCTATTGCTTTTTTTGTCTGTTTTTGTTATTATAATATTGAACAAAGAAGATCGTGGTCGTTCGGTTCACGGTTGGAGTTCCCAAATGAGAGTTGGTTCGCTCTCCCGAATAGGTCCGGCGACCGAAAACCAAGGAACCATACAAAAGATGTTAAAATGCTCCTGACTAATATCAGGAGCATTTTTCTTACAATAGGTGAGTAGCAATGAATGATTTACTGCAAAAATACAATGACTATATGCGCCTTAAAGACTGTCGGGCGGAATATACCTTATCCAACGGTCTATCCATAAATTTTACCTATAAGGAAGAAACCTTTATTCACCTGCTTGGTCTGCACAAGCTGATCGATACTCAGATGATCCAGCTTTTTAATGATAAAGCAAATAAAAAAGTACAGACAAAATATATTATCAGCAGAATTAAAAAAGCCCGATTTACAGACGCCATTATCAACTTCAACCCGACACTCATCAAATCAAAAATTAAGAGCGACTATCTGCTTTTTGAGAAAAAATCCGACTCGGGATACAATCATTTAGGAATTGCCAAAGATTCCAAAACAGGCGAGCGCTATATTGAGACCTTCTTTCACCAGCCCACGGATATGTATCTTTCCGGTCAGACGATTGTAAAAGTGCAGAATTTTACACTATACACTCCAAATAATCAGATGATTGTATCAGATTCATTCTAACGTGCACGCCAGATAAAATGAGGGCGCAAAGCAACAAACGAATTAACCGGCAAAACACACAGTTTCGGACAACGAAAGCGGACAACAAAAGATACACCATAAAAAACAGGAAAGGAATATAAGAACTTATGAGATTACGAAACATCCCGGGCGCAGATGCGGCAGTATCTGCCTGCCCCTATGTCATAGAACATCCCACGGACTACCGTGGACACTGGAACCGGAAATTTGAAGCCTGCGCAGATCACCCGATCCACATTGAGGTCGGCATGGGTAAAGGACAATTCCTGTTCGGACAGGCAGCCGCCCACCCCGACATCAATTATATCGGCATTGAGCGCTACACGAGCGTGCTGCTGCGCGCAATCCAGAAGATCGACCCAGAACAGCCCCCGAAAAACCTGCTGTTTATCTGTATGGATGCTGCTGAACTGCCCGAAGTATTCGCACCGGACGAGATCTCCCGCATCTATCTGAACTTCTCCGATCCGTGGCCGAAGGACAGACACGCCAGACGGCGGCTCACATCATCCGAATTTCTCGCCCGCTACGACCGGATTCTCACACCGGACGGTTCGATCGAGTTCAAGACCGACAACCGAGGACTGTTCAACTTCTCGCTGGAGGAGATCGCCGCATCCTCAATCTGGAAGCTGACCGCCCACACCTTCGATCTGCATCACACACCGGAGCTGTGCGAGGGCAATATCATGACCGAATACGAGGAAAGATTTTCCTCCATCGGCAATCCGATCTGCAAACTGATCGCAACGCGCAGATAAATCATAAAATTAGATCATAAAGCTATCACATAACAAAACGATGCCGCATAAGCTATACCATAATTCCATGTCCACCGGAGAACCGATTTCCATGAATAAAAAGCCTAGGCGACATCGTTGTTTTCACTCCTGCTGTCATCACCTGCGCCGCAACTGCCGTTTACAAGAACGCTGCAACTGCATCCACAAAGCATTTAAGGAGATTATGAAGCTGTTAAATTGTGTATAATTACTCGTTCACCTTAAATTTCTCGATCAACTCCTTGAGTAGCTGCGCCTGCGTCGCAAGCTCCTCGCTGGCGGCGGCATTTTCCTGCGAAGCAGCCGAACTGGTAAGCACCATTCCGGAAATATCATTCACCCCGCCACGGATCTTCTCAATCGCATTGGTCTCATTTTTTGTACTGGTAAAGACCTCCTCCACATTGTGGATAATATTCTTGGTAATGTTGATAATTTCCTCTAAATGCTCTGCCGTCTCACGGACTTTTTTGTCTCCCTCATTGACCGTATCGATCGTCGTCCAGATCAGGTCGGCGATGCTGTGGGATGCCTGCTGGGACTGGTCGGCGAGGTTAGCCACCTCCCCTGCCACCACTGCAAAACCGGCTCCCATGCTGCCTGCACGGGCAGCCTCAATCGATGCGTTTAGCGCGAGCAGGTTCGTCTGCCCCGCGATTTCCTCCATTGTGCCGATGATCTCCTTGATCTGCTCGGAACGCGCCTTGATTTCCTCCATCGTAGTGAGCACTTCCGCCATCTTCTGTTTTTCTTCCATAACCTTTTTGCCGGCGGTATCACTCAGGTCATTAATGTCCTTCATTCCATCAGCTGTATTTTGGATCATTTTAACTACCTGATCACTCTCCTCAAGGAGCATCGTCACGCTCTGTGCCTGATTGGTAGCACTCTCTGCCAGATCCTGTGAAGCACCGGAAATCTGACCGGAACTTTCAGCCACAACCTTTGAAGAATCCTCCACACTTTCGATAACATCTTTAATCTTGTCCGCAAATACGATAATGGAACTTTGAATGGACGCAAAATCACCCAAGAAAGTCAGATTACTCCTCGCAGTCAGATTTCCCTTTGCAAACTCATCCATACCACAATCAATCGCATTGACATAGCGGGCAAGCTCTGCCGCAGAAAACTTTAATGTTGACTGCAGCTGCCGGATCTCCTCCACCATACCGTCCTCCTGGATGTCCAGATCCAGGCGTCCCTGCGACAGCTTCGTTGTCTCTTCGGAAATCTTGGTGATTTTCAGAGAAACTTCCTTATATAAAAACCGGAACAGCCGGTAAACACAAAGGACGATAAGAAACACCTCAATCGTGCCGATCACTGCACCGATGATCAAAATCTGAGGGTTGAACACGGATATAATCATCGCTGTCGTCAATACAGCAATCGAGAGCACAATCAGTACAAAATATCTTAGCAGTTCTTTATTTAGTGGCTTCGTTTTGATTTTCTCATTCATGGTTGTAAAACCCTCCTTCATTTGTTTCTGCTATCATAATTCATCGCCGGAAAGTCAGCAGCACCTTTCCGCGGAGCTGATTTTTTGAGATACATCCCATCTGCCGGCTGTCATTCGACACCGGACGGTTGTCCCCCAGATAAAAGTAAGAGCCCTCCGGCTCGCCATCCTCCATCACCGCCGTGAACTGATCACGGTAATCTGCGATCAATGCGCCGTACTGCATATACAACTCTTGCAGCCCAATGGATCGAACCGACGATCACCGTCCCAGCTAAAAGGAACATAAGAGTGCGATTTATTTTCTTCTCATACCATGCATTCCTCATTTAGTAATTATCTTTCATTCATGTAAATTCGATTGTTTATCCTACCAATTCTGTTAGGATAGTATCATCTTAAAAGGACTAATGTCAATCTTGTTTTGGAAAATAATTACAATTCAGCTTTTTGCCTACTGATATTTTGATTTTGCAAATATCATTATTCAAAATGCACAAAAGAAAACCCCACTTTTTGTGACATATTTCGAATTCTGTCGCAATTCATTTTTCTGCTCTCCCGCCTCGCTCCTCCTCTCCACCCGCATTATGCAAACGTCCACGTTCCATTCCCGTTGCAAGCCCTCTCTCCAAACCTTTCGTAAGCCCCTGCTCCAATCCCTGTTGCCATGCCTGACTGCTCGCCGCTTCACGCTCCAGTTCCAGTTGTCGTTCAAATGTGTAATCCAGCTGCATTACCTTCGTCACCTCCGACCGGTTCTCAATTAAGAAATCCTTTAAAATATCTTCTCGGATACACTGGTCAATCGCCTGATTGATGGCTTTTCCCAAATCCTCATATCCGTTTTCCTTAAAATTCTTTCTTACCAGTTCCACAAAATATGTATATTCCCGCAAAGTCGGGCATTTTTCCATGATCTCTGTGTTGTTGCCCGGATTGATGTTATAGACCTTGCAGATCAGTTCAATCTGCGGATTGTCCACTTGCCACTCAAAACCGCATGTTTTCCGGTTCTATTCCATCTTCCGCGCCAGTTCCTCTAAATACTCCCAGCGATCCAGTTTTTCCTCAAGCAGTTGTTCGGTGTTTTCTTTTTCCTCGAGCAGCTCGCGCAGCTTCGCCGCATTCGTGGCATTCGCCGCCATCTCGTTGTCAATATCCTCTAGCTTCTGCTCAAGTGCCGCGATATCGTCCTCAATCGTTTCATATTCCCGCTGCTCCTTGTAGCTGAACTTCACCTTTGCCGCATGTGTGCGACCCTGCCGCTCACGTTCCTGCGCACGGGTCAACGTTTCACTGGATGTTTCAACCGTCTGGGCGGCAGGCGCTTTTCCGGCAAATGCTTCTGCGGACTGCGCCTGCTCCACCTCACGCACCAGTGCATACTCACTGTAGTTGCCCTCAAACTGACGAATCCCATTCTCCTCAAACGCAAACAACCGTCTGGTCACACGATCCAGAAAATAACGGTCATGCGAAACCACGATCACGATACCGTCAAAATGATCCAGATAATCCTCTAAAATCGTCAAGGTCCGAATGTCCAGATCATTTGTTGGCTCATCCAGAATCAGCACATTCGGAGCCTCCATCAATACACGCAGCAGATTCAGGCGCTTTTTCTCCCCGCCCGACAGCTTCTCGATGCGCGCATACTGCTCCTGCGGCGGAAACAAAAATTTGTCCAGCATCGCCGATGCGGAGATCAGCCCGTTCTCCGTGCGTACATATTCTGCGGTATCACGAATATAGTCGATCACGCGCGCCTGCGGATTCATATATGCAATCCCCTTCGACGGATCATTTTCCCATTCCTGCGAATAATAACCGATCTTTACGGTCTGTCCTACCACGACTTGACCGCTATCCGGCTGAACCAGCCCGGCGATCAGCTTCATCATCGTCGTTTTGCCGCAGCCGTTCTCACCGATAAAACCGATGCGGTCTCCCTTGAGAAAAATATAACTGAAATCCGTAAACAGCGGATGATCGTACGCCTTGCTCACCTGATGCAGCTCCACAGTCGTCCGCCCCAGACGGCTTGAAATCGACGACAGCTCCACACTGCCATCCCGCACCGGCGCATGTCGGTTTTTCAGCTCCTCATAACGCTCCAGTCTGGCTTTCTGCTTTGTCGTGCGCGCTCTGGCACCTCTTTTCACCCATTCCAGTTCGACGCGCAGAATAGACTGACGCTTACGCTCCCCCGCATCCTCCATCTGCTCACGCGCCTCTTTCAGCTCCAAAAAACCGGCATAATTGGCATCATAGCTGTACATCTGACCTTTATCAATCTCCACAATGCGGTTGACAACGCTATCCAGAAAATAGCGGTCATGTGTAACCAGAACGAGTGCACCTTTGTAGCTCTTTAAGTAATCTTCAAGCCACTGCGCCGTTTTGCTGTCCAGATGGTTTGTCGGCTCATCCATGATCAAAATATCCGCTTCACTGAGCAGTGTCGCCACAATCGCCACACGCTTTTTCAATCCGCCGGAAAGCACCTGTACGTTCTGATCCACATCCGTGATGCCGAGTTCCGCCAACATCTGCTTCGCTTTCGCCTCTAAAGTAAAATGATCTGTAAAATGTTCCGTATTCTGCGCATCCAGCGCCGCTTCCAACACGGTCATATGTTCATCAAACACCGGCTGCTGGGGCAGCATGCGCACTACCACGTGATTCGCTCTCACAATCCGCCCGCCATCCGGCTCCTCCTCACCTGCCATCATGCGAAGCAGTGTGGATTTTCCGGTGCCGTTAATGCCAATGACACCTACCTTTTCCCCCTCCTGTAAATAGAAGGAAGCCTGGTCGAACAGTCTGCGCTCGGAATAGTTTTTTTCAATGTTTTCTAAAGTCAGGATATTCATGTGTACCTCTGTGATGTATGAGTGTTATAAAATCTGCCACATCGTAGAACGAAAAAAGACTACAGAGAAAACTCTGTAGTCCTTCAAATGCGCCTCCAGGGGTTCGAACCCTGGACACCCTGATTAAGAGTCAGGTGCTCTGCCAGCTGAGCTAGAGGCGCATGTCTTGCGTTATCTCAACGCAAGACATAGTATACCTCGTCATTTAAAAAAATGCAAGCCTTTTTTTCATTTTTTTTAAATTTTTTAAAATTATCCTAAATTTGCAAATAAAGCTGCGATTTCATCCGGACTCATCGTCTTATTCGGATCGGACAAATCCGGCATCACCGGTGCTTCCTCTACCGGTTCTTCTTCCGGTCCGGACACGATCTCGGTGTCCAGTATTTCCGGCTCACCCGCAAGTTCATCCGGAATGTCCTCGGCGATCTCATCTGCCACAACCTCAGGCTCTGCACTGGTTTCTCCACCTATATTTGCGAGCAAGGCAGCGATATCCGCCGGGCTCATCATTTTATTCGGATCTGATAGATCCGGCATCGACGCTGCTTCCTCGGCGATCGGTTCCGGCTCCGGCGGCAGCTCCTCTACAACCGGTTCAGGTTCCGGCTCTGCAAGTTCCTCTGCAGCTTCGGATTCCGGTATCAGTTCTGTCTCAGGCTCTGCAATTTCATCCGGCTCAGAGATTTCCTCCGGTTCCTCGGAAAACTCCGGCTCAAATTCTGTATCTGCAGCCGGCTCAGAATCCTCCTCTGCAAGATCCGGTAAATCAGACATATCGGGTAACGGTTCCGGTTCCTCATCCGGATCCGCAAGATTTAACATATCAGGCAGCGGTTCCGGTTCTTTATCCGGATCCGCAAGATCCGGCATATCTGCAAACGGATCGGGCATGGTCACTTGCGGCTGATCCGACATTGCCTGTGGCTGGGGTGCAGCCATCACGACCTGCGGCGATGACATCGCCATCTTGTTTACTGACTGCAGAATCTCATTTTTCAGTCCAAGCTCCATCTCACGCAGCTGACCGGACAACTGGTTTGTCATATTGATCTGTCTCTGGATCAGATCCGCATTCCTGCTCTCTGCCTGTGAAACAGCACTTGATGACACGGCAGTGGACAACTCATCCAGTTTGCCCTCCATCTGGAAAACAAGATCCAGTAATTTATCATTGGAATTCATCAGCGCATCGGTATGTTCCTTATTTCTGCTGATCGTCACCTTTGCAGTAGCTTTCTGCGCAGCAATGATTTCATGGAACAGTTCAACGTTTTTATCTTCCATCAGTGATAACTGCTCTGAAATCTCATCAAAATATTTACGGATCAGCAGGTAAGACGCTTTTTCAGATTTTAAAATGCCCGCGTACTCCTCCTCCTGCTCTGCCTCCTTCTCTGCAACCCGCTTTACTAATGTCGCCAACGACAGATAGGTGAATCCGAGGATCGCCAGCCCGGCAACTGCGATCGCAGGCAGCAGACCCGGTACACAGATCATCAGGTACAACTCCACGATGACACACAACATCGCTGCCAACGAAGAAAACATGATAACCGAAAGGGACGAATCCTTTTTCTGACCATTTTTCCCCTTCTTGCCAGCCTTTTCCTGCATGTTTGTCTTTTGCAATTCTCTCTCCATAAATACCTCCATATAAATAGGTAATAATTTTTCAGAATATGGCTCTGAACAGTTACAATATACCATATTTTGCTATGTTCTACAAGCCAAACCGTTACTGTTCACATTCTCATTATATATTATGTTATGTTACTGTTCACTCGTTCCTCGTTCCAGTAACTATATTATTTATTTAATTTATAGATACCTGCAAAAAAAGAATATATATTTTAATGCAATACCTTTTAACTTATGCTATAATTGGTATGATACTTTAAATCATCGATTTAAAGTGATAAAGCAAAGGAGAAAAACACATGAACCAGTTAGAAATATTGAGAGAAAACTTAGGACAGTGCGATGAGATCATCCTTGACGCACTCCTCATGAGAAACCGCATCGTCGAGGACATCATGTCCTACAAGGAGGCGCATGAACTTCCGATCATCCAGCCGGAACAGGAAGCCAGACAGCAGGACTGGTTAAATGGTCGTATAGATGGAAAAAGACATAAAAAAGAGATTATAGATGTCTTTTCAAGCATTACACACAACAGTAAACGGATTCAGGCTAGAAACCTGTTCAACTATAACATCTTCCTGATCGGCTTCATGGGTGCCGGAAAGAGCACGATCTCCGATTACCTGAGCACGATGCTCGCGATGGATGTTGTAGAAATGGATCAGATCATCGCCCAGAGACAGGGCATGAGTATTTCCGATATTTTTGAGACCTACGGCGAGCAGTATTTCCGTGATCTGGAGACAAACCTCCTGATCGAGATGCAGTCCAAGTCCAATGTCGTTGTTTCCTGCGGTGGCGGAACACCGATGAGAGAATGCAATGTCATAGAAATGAAGAAAAACGGTCACGTAGTGCTGCTTACCGCCAAGCCGGAGACGATCCTCGACCGCGTCAAAGACAACCACGACCGTCCGCTGATCGAAAACAACAAAACGGTTCCGTTTATCGCTGACCTGATGGAGAAGCGCCGCGAAAAATACGAGGCTGCTGCCGATATCGTGATCGAGACAGACAACAAGAGCGCTCTTGACATCTGCGAGGAAATGATCCACAGACTCCGCGCTCTTGATCAGAACTAGTCACGTATCGATTTTTTTATAAAACAGGTCTTCTCGCGTCTGTGCAATCACAAACTTTTTGAACTCCTCTACCACAGGTGGATGATAGACATCCTTTAACATAGCCATATAGAAGCGTCTCTGCCATGCCGGAGACACGAGTGACAGTATTTTTACATCCAGAGAATGAAGAATCGGAATATCAGGCGCAATGGCGATGCCAAACCCATTGGCGACAAATCCCGCTGCGACCTGATCCTCTTCAATCTCATAAGAAACCTCCGGATATGCGTTGATCTGCGCAAACAGCTCATCTATGATATGCCGCAGTCCGCTCCGTTTCTTAAATATGATCTGCTTATAGGGAAGCGTCTCCGTGAGATGGACTTCCTCTTTTTCTGCCAGCGGATGATCCGGCGGCACGATCACGACCAGATCCTGTTTCGCCACAGGAATAAACTCAATCAGCGGCTCATCGTCAAATTTCGAGCAAAACCCGATATCATACTTCTTTTCCTTGAGTCCCGTCAAAATATCACCGGTCAGCACCCGGTCGCAATACAGGTTAAAATCGATCTGCTTTCCCGCATTTTCATTCAAAAAGCCCCGGATCAGCTTTGGAACCACATCCGTACCGAGCGTGCGCAAAAACGCAATGTCGATCTGTCCCTCTCCTCTTCCGGCGAGCTTTAACGAATTGACCGACGCATCCAGTCTCGTGAGAATATCCTGCGCATCGGCAAAAAAGACTTTGCCGTATTTTGTCAGGCTCACATTTCGTCCGTTTTTTTCGAACAGCTTTACACCCAGCTCTTCCTCCATCGCATAGATCGCGTGGCTGAGCGTCGGCTGTGTGATCGCCAGCATATCTGCCGCCTTTGTATAATGCTCGATCTCCGCCAGTGTGACGAAATACCGCAAATGATATAAATTCATGCCTGTTCATCCCCCTTGTATGTGGCAAGTATACCATAATATATTGATAAAATCTATGAATTAAGCGGATTCAATCAATTTGTTTTATTTTTAACAAGGTCTTATAATATGTGAAAAGCAACAAAAATATACAAAATGCGAACTAATTTTTGGGAGGATTTAACATGTCAAAAGAATTTCCTATTACTATCAGTTCCTGGACACTGGGCGATCAGTGCAAATTCGAGGACCGTGTAAAGGCTGCAAAGGAAGCCGGCTACGAGGGAATCGGTCTCCGCGCAGAGACTTACGTGGATGCATTGAATGAGGGTCTGTTTGATCAAGACATTCTCGACATCCTCAAAAAGTATGATATGAAAGTTACCGAGGTAGAATATATCGTACAGTGGGCAGAGGATCAGCGCTCCTATGAGCAGAAGTACAAAGAGCAGCTTTGCTTCCATATGTGTGAGCTGTTCGGTGTCGCACAGATCAACTGCGGACTGATGGAAAACTACTCCGTTGAACATACCGCTCAGAAGTTAAAGGAGCTCTGCCACAGAGCAGGCAAGTACATCATCGGCGTAGAGCCGATGCCCTACAGCGGAATTCCCGATATGAAAAAGGGATGGGCAGTCGTAAAGGCAGCCGATTGTGAGAATGCAAAGCTGATTCTCGATACATGGCACTGGGTGAGAGCAAACCAGCCCGTAGACATTTCCGTACTCGATGGCATCCCCGCAGACAAGATCGTATCTATTCAGATCAACGACGTATGGGATCGCCCGTATGCAAAGAGCATCTTGAGAGACGAGTCCATGCATGACCGCCTTGCACCGGGAACCGGAATCGGATCTACCGTTCCTTTTGTCAGGATGATCAAAGAAAAAGGCATCAAACCGAACGCAATCGGTGTAGAGGTCATCAGCGACGCCAACCTCGAAAAAGGCATTGAATACGCCGCAAAGCATACCTATGAAAACACGAAAAAGGTTCTGGAAGAAGCATGGCCGGAAGTCCTTTAATCTGGAAAAGGAGAAAGTAACATGAGATTCAAAGCAATGTTTCAGCCAATTACGATTGGCCCTATGACCGTAAAAAACCGCTTTGTTGTCCCTCCGATGGGAAATAACTTTGCAAATACCGACGGTTCGATGAGCGATCAGTCTGTTGCGTATTACAGAGAGCGCGCCAAAGGCGGGTTCGGTCTGATCACGATCGAAGCCACCGTCGTTCACAAAGGAGCAAAAGGCGGTCCCCGCAAGCCCTGTCTGTATGATGACTCTACGATCGAGAGCTTTCGCAAAGTCGTAGATGCCTGCCACGCAGAGGGTACCAAAGTATCCGTCCAGCTCCAGAACGCCGGACCGGAAGGAAATGCCAAAAACGCCGGTGCTCCGATCACCGCAGCTACGAGCATTCCCTCCGTATACGGACGCGATATTCCGAAAGAATTAACGACCGAAGAAGTGTACGAGCTGATCAAAGGCTATGGCGAAGCAGCCCGCCGTGCGATGGAAGCCGGTGTAGATGCCGTGGAGATCCATATGGCACACGGTTATCTCGTCAGTACCTTCCTCTCGCCCCGCACCAACAAGCGTGTGGATGAATTTGGCGGATGCTTTGAGAACAGAATGCGTTTTTCCCGCCTAATCATCGAGGAGATCAAAAAGACCACACAGGGCAAGATCGCTGTACTGGCAAGAATCAACTCTGCCGATGAAGTACCGGGCGGACTTGATATTCACGACAGCGCTTCGATAGCTTCTTATTTAGAGGATTGCGGACTCGATGCACTTCATGTATCACGTGCTGTCCATATCAAGGATGAATACATGTGGGCACCGACCGTGATCCACGGCGGATTTTCCGCTTCGCAGGTCGAGGAGATCAAGCGCGCGGTGAGCATCCCCGTTATTACGGTTGGACGATACACCGAGCCCCAGTTTGCCGAGCTTATGGTAAAAGAAGGCAGATGTGATCTCGTCGCATTTGGCCGCCAGAGTCTCGCAGATCCCGCAATGCCGCGAAAAGCACAGGAGGAACGCCTCGAGGACATGATCCCCTGTATCGCCTGCCTGCAGGGCTGCGTGGCAAACATGTATGCCGGCAAGCCGCTGTGCTGTCTGACCAATCCGTACCTCGGACACGAGTCAGAGCCGATCGCACCCGCTGAACACGCGAAAAAGATCATGGTCGTCGGAGGCGGTGTCGCAGGTCTGTGTGCTGCATTTATTGCGAAAGAAAAAGGTCATGATGTGACTTTATATGAAGCAGGCTCTGTTTTAGGCGGAAATATGCGTCTGGCAGCCTATCCTCCGGGAAAGGGCGACATTACAAACATGATCAGAAGCTACATCCACCGCTGTGAAAAGGATGGCGTAAAGATCGTCATGAACTGCGAAGTGACCGCAGAATTGATCGAGCAGGAAAAACCGGACAGTGTGATCCTTGCAACCGGTTCCAAGACACTCATCCTCCCGATCGAGGGCATTGACAATCCGGCAATTATCCACGGTTCAGACCTGTTAGAGGGCAAGCGTGCAGCCGGAAAGAAAGTACTCGTTGTCGGCGGCGGTATGGTCGGCTGTGAGACAGCGGCTTTTCTCGGTGAGCAGGAGCATGATGTGACAGTCATCGAGTTCCGCGATACAGTCGGCGCAGATGTGATCCACGAGCACAGAGTCTATCTGATGAAGGATTTCGAGGATTACGGCATCAAAGAGATCACCGGTGCAAAGGTATGTAAGTTCTACGAGGATGGCGTGGAGTATGAGACTGCCGATGGCGCCCACCACGAGACCAGAGGTTATGATTCCGTGATTTTATCTATGGGATACAGAAACTACAATCCTCTGGAGGAAACTGTCCGCGAGCTCGTACCCGATACCTATGTGATCGGCGACGCGATTAAGGCAAGACGCGCCCTTGATGCAACAAAAGAAGCATATGAGGTAGCATCACAGCTTTAATATATGCTATAATGAGCGCAAAAAACGTTTTAGGAGGACAAAAAATGGAACAGAGAATCAAAGGAACAACAGGTTTAATGGCACTGATCGGCAGTCCGGTAGGACATTCAGGCTCTCCGGCTATGTATAACTTTAGCTTCCAGTATCACAATCTCGATTACGCATATATGGCATTTGACATCAAAGAGGATCAGGTACCCGCTGCACTGGATGCAATGCGCCTGTTCAAGATGAGAGGCTGCAACGTCACAATGCCCTGCAAAAACAAGGTCGCAGAGTGCGTGGACGAGCTTTCACCCGCAGCCAGAATCATCGGCGCTGTAAACACCATCGTAAATGAGGACGGCAAGCTGATCGGTCATATCACAGATGGTATCGGATTTGTGCGCAACTTAAAGGAGCACGGCTTCGACGTAAAGGGCAAAAAGATGGTCGTTCTCGGCGCAGGCGGCGCAGCTACCGCACTTCAGGTACAGAGCGCGCTTGACGGAGCAGCTTCTATCTCCATCTTCAACCCCAACGATCCGTTCCTTGATCGTGCAAAGTCAACAGCAGAAAAGCTGAAAAAAGAAGTACCTGATTGCGTTGTAAATGTTTATTGTCTCGAAGATCAGGACAAATTAAGAGAAGAGATCGCAAATGCTGACATTCTCGTAAACGGTACACTTGCCGGAATGAAGCCCAACGATGATGTATCTCTCGTAGACAAGTCCATGTTCCGTCCGGATCTGGTCGTAGCAGACGTTGTCTACAACCCGATTGAAACCAAAATGATAAAAGAAGCAAAAGAAGCCGGATGTAAGCTCGCGATCGGCGGCAAGGGTATGCTTTTATGGCAGGGAGCAGCAGCGTACAAGCTGTACACCGGCCTGGAGATGCCTACTGCCGAGTATCAGCAGTTTCAGGCTGAACACGAAGGGAAATGATTAAACAATGAAAGAGACAAATAAGAAGCAATTAGTAATTACTTCCATTGCCTTATATTTTACGTACTTTATTCACGGAATCGGTGCATCCATCATGGGTCAGTACAAGCCGGAGCTCGCCGCCGCATGGGGCGCGGGAACACTCAGCGACGGCACACTGGATGTCAGCATGGTTGTACTGGTTATCGCAGCACTGGGACTGGGACGGCTGATTTCTCTGCCGTTCTCAGGCCCCCTCTCTGATAAATTTGGTCGCAGACTGAGCGGTATCATCGGTATCGTTTGTTATGTTGCATACTTTATGGGAATCGCGTTTTCGCCCTCTATGAAGATCGCCTACGCATTTGCGATCCTCGGCGGTGTAGCGAATTCGTTCCTTGATACGTGCGTCAGCCCGACCTGTATGGAGATCTACACAAACAATCCGTCAGTTGCAAACCTGTTCACGAAATTTTCCATGTGCGTCAGCCAGTTTTTACTGAAATTCTTCATCGGATTCGTAGCGGCACAGCACATGTCCTTCCGGACGATTTTTATCGTCGCCGGTGCAGCGATTCTCATTGACGGAATCCTGATTTTATTCCTGCCTTTCCCGGATCGGAACACAGCATCCGGCGAAAAGAAAGAAAAAACAAAAATCAAGATCACTCCGGTATCTCTGGCAGCGATTTTGATCGGATTTACAAGCTCATCCACCTTTATGTTATGGCTGAACTGCAATCAGGAGCTAGGACGCGCCTACGGCATGGCTGATCCTTCATCGATCCAGTCTTACTATGCACTCGGTACGGCTGTCGCAATCCTTTCCACCGCATTTTTTATCAGGAAAGGCTTAAAGGAAATCAACGTACTCATTATCTATCCTCTGATTTCCACAATCATGCTTGCTCTGTGCTATCTGATTCAGGCACCGGTGATCTGTCTGATCGGAGGATTCGTCATCGGTTTTGCTGGTGCAGGCGGTGTGCTTCAGCTTGCAGTATCGACAACCGCGGAATTTTTCCCGGATAACAAGGGAACTGCAACCTCCATGGTTATGATCGCCTCCAGTATCGCAAACTATACGATCATCAGCCTTGCCGGATATATTACCAAGGTTGGCGGCAGCGGTGCTCCCCGCATGATCCTGTTACTGAACATGGGAGTGACATTTGTAGGTATCCTGCTTGCACTGTTTGTAAAAATCAAAAGAGACAAAACTACCGTATCTGCATAAAACCCTCATAGAATCCAATTCGGGTCACATTCTGGATTGGATTCTATTTTACCCACTTCATGTTTGTTAAATAACAAACGTACTTAAAGGAGAAGTGCTATGGCAAGACAGCATAGAGAAAACGAACTGCCCTACATCCCGCTTGGCCCATTTCAGATTCGTTTTCCTTTTATTCATTACAAAATAGAATCCGTTGAATTTATTCAGGGTCTGATTCTCGGTGTGACAGCACTGGCAGCCGTCCCTTATCTGGAACTATACCTCGGTATCCCCTACGAACTGGCGTGGAGCTGCATTATTATAGAAACGATGCTCTACATGCTGCACAGTCTGTTGGGCGATCCGGTCGTCCCCGGCTGGATCACTCCTACGCTGCCGCTCACCATCGTGTTTCTCGAAGGATTTCCGGCAGGTACACAGCGCATACAGGCGATGATCGCCCTCCAGATGCTCGTCGGACTGGTATTTATCTTTATGGGCATCACAAAACTGGCGGACAAATTCGTCCATGCAGTTCCGGATTCCATCAAGGGCGGGATTCTCCTCGCAGCCCCGATCACCGTCATTAGTGGTCAGATCGGCGAGGGTGGAAATATGCACAAGTTTCCGCTCGCCATTATTGCGGGTGTAGGCTTGCTGATCCTGATCAGTTTTTCCGACAAATATCAGGAAAAACGTGCAAACAACCGGTTTTTGGATCTCGTCGCCAGATATGGCAATCTGTTTCCCTATCTGCTCGCGATGATCGTCGGACTGCTCGTCGGAGAACTGGAGCGACCGGTCATAGAGATCGGCACATTTATCAAGATTCCGCAGTTTCGGGAAATTATCAACCAAGTGAGTATTTTTGGCGTAGGTATTCCACCGTTATCCATGTTTGTCAAAGCATTACCGCTCGCTCTGGTGTGTTATGTCATCGCTTTCGGTGATTTTGTCACGACAGAGACACTCGTTCAGGAGGCGCGTCAGGCGCGGGACGACGAATACATTGATTTCAACTCCAGCCGGTCGAATCTGGTCAGTGGTCTGAGAAACGTCATTCTCTCGATCATTGCCCCGTTTCCGCCGCTGTCCGGTCCCTTATGGGTCGGCATGACCGTATCCGTATCGATCCGGTACAAAGAAGGCAAAAAAGCGATGAAATCTCTGCTCGGCGGTATGGCATCATTCCGTATCGCGACCTTCCTCAGCGTGCTCATCATACCGGTTGTCAGCTTTTTCCGCCCGATCTTCGGTGTCGCATCATCGATTACGCTTCTTTTTCAGGCATTTGTCTGTGCCAGAATCGGTATGGACTACTGCAAAAACGACCGCGACAAAATGATCGCCGGTGTGATGGCAGCCGTGCTTGCCACACAGGGTACGGCATGGGCTTCCGCGTGGGCGCTCGGTGTCGGATTTGCGCTCAATATCTTCCTCTCAAACTGGAATCCATTGCAAAACAAAAAAGATTCTTACAATGCAAAAGACTCTTAGCGGTAACGCTAAGAGCCTTTTTTGAGGGTGGGTATATATGAAATATAAGAAGGAAGCTTAATTAAAAACTTTAATTCAAATAGCCTTTCTGCTCAAGAATCGTCAATATATTTCTGCCTTCCTGCGTGCCATCAATGATTCTTCTCGCCCGTTGGCTGTCGCCGATATTGAGCACTTCCACATCTTCACCGGCAAACGCATCGAGCAATTCCTGATACATCTGTCCCTGTGCACGCATTCCCAGACAGACAAATCCATAATCGAACGGCAGCTCGTACCGCTCTCCGTCCGCCCCTTTAACCAAGAACGAATGATCCTTTACTTCAAGCAGCGCTGTCTTTGTGAGCTGTTTCACCTCATGCTTTGCCATCATGTCCTTCGTGTCATTCTTTGTGACCGGATCGAGATCACGACCGATCTGATCCATCATCTCAACAATGGAAATATCCGCATTTCTGTCTGCAAAGAACTCTACCACATCAAGACCGACTGCTCCGCCTCCCACGACAACGACTTTCTTTCCGCCGAGATCCTGCGGGAAATCACCCACATGGCGGATCATTCCGAGAATCGAATAGATCTGATAATCTTTCTGATCAATGCGATCCATCAATCCGGTGATCGGCGGCAGCAAAGGCATTGATCCGGTCGCATTCACAATAATATCAGGATGATATTTGCGAATATTGTCCGGTGAAGCCGCTGTATTTTTAAAAATATAGAGATTTTTCAGCTTTTCGGCGCGGTGGATCTGATAATTCGGAAAATCCGCCAAACGCTGCTTCGCCGGAATTTTCGAAATCAGCGATGCGAGCCCACCGAGCTCACTGTTTTTCTCCAGCAAGAACACATTACATCCGACCTCGGCAGCCGTGCAGGCAGCCTCCAGTCCGGCAGTACCTCCACCGACAACAACTACATTACAGTTTTTGTTCACATGCTGCTTTTTATATACTTCGCCGTCTGTGACAGCCGGATTCACGGTACAACGGATCGGACGGTTAGAGCCGATACGGTTGCCGGCACATCCGATATTACATGAAATACACTTGCGGATGTCGCACTCACGACCTTCCGCCACCTTATTGACCCATTCGGGATCTGCGATCAACCCGCGTCCCATACCGATCAGATCAGCATCTCCATCCGCCAGCACCTGCTCTACGATCTTCGGATCACGCATATTTCCCATGGAAATACAAGGCTTATGAAACTTGTCCCTCACTGCCTTTGCCATATACGAACGCCAGCCGTCCTTTAGGTAATTCGCATCGATCTGATACTGAATCGAACCGTTCAGACCGCAGGAAACATCGAAAATATCCACCTGATCCTGCACATATTCCAGATACTTTAATGTATCTTCAAGCGTATTTCCGCCCTCCATCAACTCATCAGCGCTTAGACGGAGCATAATCGGGAAAAATTCTCCCACCTGTTTTCTCACTTCTTCGATCACCAGACGACAGAAACGCACGCGGTTTTCGATCGCTCCGCCAAACTCATCCGTACGGCGGTTTGTGATCGGCGATAAAAACTGGCTGATCAGATACGAATGTCCCGCATGAATCTCGACTGCATCAAAACCGGCTGTCTGCGCCCGCTTCGCTGCCTCACCGTACTTTTTCACAATCTGGAAAATCTCGTCTTTCTCCAGCGGACGGGGAATCTCGCCGCCTGCCTTTGAAGGAATGTCAGAAGCGGACACCGGCTGCATGTTTGTACGGGATGAAATCGCAGAAGCTCCCGCATGATTGATCTGAATCGCTACCTTTGTGCCATATCTGTGTATCGTCTCGCAAAATTTGAATAACCGCGGCAGATAATTATCGTGATCAATCCGCAGCTGCGTCGTACCATTCGATCCCTGCGGGGAATCCACACTGGCATTCTCTACGATAATCAATCCCGTGCCGCCTTTTGCACGCTCCTCATAATAGTTAATATGGAGAAAACTCATTTCTCCATTCTGTTCTCCGTAATTTGTACCCATCGGCATCATCACGATACGGTTTTTAATTGTCATACTTTTCACCGTCAAAGGGCTAAAAATATGAGAATAGTCACTTTTCATTATAAAAACCTCCTAAATATCTGTCGAAAAATGAATGTCGAAAATCCTTTATTTTCCTTAAAAACATTTGGATTTATAGATATTATAAACAAATATTTTTATCCTATCAATATAATGATAGTGATTTATACATGCAAAAAAATACCCGCTTTCATAGAAAAAATTTATTGAAATAATTTGAAGTGGTGCCACCTTTTCGCGATTCGCAAATTGACATTTCCGGAGCATGGTGCTATGATTTGGTTAGTTTAGACTAATTGGTTTTTAAAGATTTTTACGAGGAGGCGCTTACCATGAAAGTCTACGCATTTGGAGATACAGACAAACCGGGCATCATGCTGTTTCCCGGCACCTGCTGCTACTGGAAAAGCAATTTTGGGCATGTACTCGATCATTTACAGCAGCACTTTTACACTCTGGTCGCCAGCTACAGCGGATTTGACGACACGGAGCATTCGACATTTATCTCAGAGCTGGATGAAGTAGAAAAGATCGAAAACTACATCAAAACCAATCTTGACGGAAAACTGTTCGCCGCATACGGCTGTTCGCTGGGTGGATCGGTCGTGTCCCTGCTTGTCAGCCGTGAAAATATCCATATCGAGCACGCGATCATCGGCTCAAGCGACATGGATCAGGCTCCGAAATGGCTCGCAAAGCTGGAAACTGCCATCATGCTTCCGCTGATCTATCCCCTGATTTCCGGACAGGGATCTTCTTTTATGAGAAAAAAGATGGAAAAGAAACTAAAAGAAGGCGGTGAACAGGCAGAATACATGAAACAGTTCATGAAAATCATGGGAATGGACGGTTCCGTCGATCTCTCATTTATGTCAAAGGAATCCGCAAAAAATCAGTTTTACACCGACCTATATACAAAAGTAGGCGAGCACATTCAGGTGCCCGGCACGACCATCCACGTATTCTACGCAAAGAAAATGGGCGAAAAATACTTACAGCGCTACCATAAATACTTTGCCGATCCGGATATCCATACCTTTGATCTAAAGCATGAACAGCTATTGCTGGATGCGGATCGCTGGACAAAGGAAGTCTGTAACGCCTGCGGCATCTCATAAATTACGACTTTCTCACCACACAATGCAGCCTCATACCCTTTCGCACCTCAAACCGCTCCACAGTCAGCCCTGCTTTCTGCGCGTACTCCATCACGGATTCCCTCGTGACAAACTGATAATCACCGTGGCCAAACAAATGCGCAATCGGCATCTCGATATGATTGCAGAGCCACTGTACGAGCTTACTATTACTCGTCATATCCCGCAAAATCAGCCTGCCGCCCGGCCGCAGACACCTTTTTACACTGTTGAAAAATGCCTGCGGATTTAAATAATGATGAAAACTCATCGAGCAGATGACCGCGTCAAAGGCATTGTCCTCAAACGGAAAATTCTCACAGTCCCCGACGACAAACGTCGCATTCGGGATATGTTTCTTTTTTGCCTGCTCGATCATCGCAGGCGTGAGATCCAGTCCGGTGTAATGCTTTTCGGGATACTTTTCTGCCAGAAGCGAGATCATCGGTGCCGGACCGCAGCCCGCATCCAGCAGATCGCTTAATTGCATGTGTTCACTCATGTGTTCCACCTTCCTCTTATCATTGGATATTAGTCTTATCTGACAAATCCACCTCATATCCCGAAGCCCTGAGAACCTCCAGCCCCTTTTCATAATTTTCCTTTTTTATCAGAACATAGTCTGTATTATAGGTAGATACCGCAAAAATCGAAATGCCGTTATCCGCCAAAACAGTAGCAATTTTAGCCAATAT
>CALBJL010000035.1 GCA_937893485.1 uncultured bacterium
TAGGAAGTGCTGCTGATCAGATACCACGTTGCCTTGTCCAGTCCGTGCGCAAAACCTTTGCCTGCGCCATCGGTCGCAACGTCCGTTTTATCACCGGTCGGGTTTGCGCCCTGTGCGTCACATTTCTGCACCTGGTAGGTCTTTCCGTCACGACCCCTGAACGTGATCGTGTGTGCAGTCTTTCCGGTGATCACCGGATTTTCGTCCACAATCTCGACATCCACCCAGATGCTCGCCTTGTCCTGATAACTGAAGGTCAGGGCATTCGTATAAGTACCCTTGTCCTGTGTCTTTAACGCATTGATACCGTCCACGGTGATCTGTGCGGTGCTGACTGCGTTTCCTTCCGCATCAAATGCCTGCACATCCGCCCGTGTCTTTGCCGACGCATCCGTGAGTGTCTGGAGGTCATTTTTATGGATCACAAAACTGTCTGCCGCGATCACTGAGCCGTCCGCCCCTGTGACTGCCCCACCGTTCGCACGGTAGAGCGGCTGCAGGTGCAGCGGGTTCGGTGTCGTACCCGTGATCACGGTGTTTGCCGTATATGCCTTTGTATTGTTATTTTTATCTACCCATGCAAAGAATGTCTTTGTGTCAAGCTGCACCTGTGCGGTCATGCCGGTAAAGGTGGCTGCGGGGATGGTCTCCCCTTTGATAACGGTCACTGTGCCGCCGTTCAATACATTGCCGTCTTTATCCTCAAAGACAACCGTGTGCTGCTCGTCAAACTCCACTTCCACCTTCCATGCCTGTGTAACGGGGTTTGTGGTGTGGATGTATGCCTGCTCGTCTGCATCCCAGCGGATCAGTCCGTCTGCGATTGCCTGCGCCGCATTGATGGAGAATCCATTCACGGTGATGCTCTTTAAGCCGTAGCCAGTGTCCGGTGTCACCTTGATGTCCATCGTTCCACCATTCGCGACAAGCGTGCGGTAAGAGTCCTCTCCCTGATCCGTCCATGTCCTTCCGGTCTGATCCAGCGTTCCGTTGGTTACCTTCACATCCACGGTCTGTCCCTTCTCAAAGGTCACATTGAGTGCGTGGGAGGTGGTCACACCGGTAGTGGTATAAGTAAAGGTTGTACTGTCTGCGCCCTGTACCAGCCCGCCTGTCACATCGGTTTCGACTGCGGGTGTTGCGCTGATGCTCTCTGTCCAGTACGCATTCTTTACTACCTGTGCATGTCCTGTGGTGTCTTTCAGTGTCACATCGACCGTTGCGTTGTCCGGCACGATCACGTGCTGGAACTGGTCAGCGCCAGTCTCTTTCTTTATCAGGTCACCGCTGCTGACACCGGTTACCTCCGCGGTTCCACCCGTCACATGGACATGGATGATGCCCGCATGTGTAAAGGTCGCCGCCAGTGTATTTGCCGGTCTGGTCGGCGTGTATCTGATCTGGTAGCTCTTGTCTGTCCAGTTAAAGCTGTCCTTCACATCCTGTGTAAATAAATCGGTTCCTGCCCCGCCAGTCACATCCGTCAAAGCCGTCAGCATCGAGAAGCTGCTTCCCTTCTCCCCGGTCAGATCCCCGTAGTAAGGGTTTGTAAAATCCGTCGGATAGAAGGTGATCGTCAGTTCCTCGTTCCGATCGACATTTACTGAACCGTCAACGTTCGGGGTGTATTCATTCCCCTGTGCATCCACTGCTTTGGGGCTGATCTTCACCGTATACTGTTCCAGATAATGTGGCAGCGCCGGTGCAGCCCCGCCGTCGATCTTCGCATTGCTGTCAGTGTGAATATCCACATCAAACGTGCCGAGGTAGAACCGCTGACCATCACTTGTCGCCTCATACTCCACACCGTCAATCGTGATTTTCTCTCCTAGCGCACCGATCACGGCATAATCTCTGGTCGGATATGCTGTGTTTTCCGCCCTGCTCTGGCTGATCGTCACGCCACTTGCGGGTGCCGCTCCTACCACATGTCCAAACACGTTTGAAGAAACATCTTCCGGCAGCCTGACATCCAGTCTGTTATCATCGGCGCGGCGCTCCACGGATGCCGTATCACCGCTCTGTCCGCCGCCCTTGAATGTCACGGACTTGCCACCATCCACCTTAACCGTCGCTGTTCTGTCCGCGGGGATTTCCGCTTTTATAACCTGTTCATTATCCGCCATTGCATGAGGAATATGAATATCTGCCTGCGTGCCGCTGTCAGGATTTTTATAGGTATAAGAAACCTCCTGACCGCTCTCCCCGATCCGAACCACGCCTTCATTCTCGCCACGGATTGTGGGTTCGCCACCAAATGTACTGGTTGTAACCGTGGCGGTACAGCCCGGTGTCGTCACGGTATAGGTATTTCCGTCCGGACTCGCCACCTTTAAGGTCGTGTTTGCGGATACCTCCAACACGCCGTCATTTAAGGTAACTGTTCCATCAGCATCAATTTCGATCTTGAAATCTGCTGTGGCTGTGTATGTATGTATGTATGTTCTGTTGTTGTTTGCGCATCTGTGTACGATTTGAGTGTAATACCCTGTTTCATCAAACCGCTACATGGTTCAACAGTCTGTTTAATAATCTTGACCATATTCTCACCATTTGCCTGATCTACTGCAGCAATCGTATCTATTACAGTCGCATATTTTAAGCCGCTGCCATCATCCCTGACAATCTGCGCTTCAGCAGAATAGATAGAGTTACTGGCATCCATCGTTTCAGTAGCTTTTGCACTCTTTTTTCCGTCACGATGTCCCGGATCTTTTCCTTCCTCATAACCGCCAAACTCGACAAAATAACCTTCGCCCTGACGATACTGATCATAACCATCTCCAACACTCCCCCAGTTTCCTTCATGCACATTATTTAATGCAGCGACTCCATTGAGAATTAACGTACAGCTTTCAGGCGCTCCAGTATATGAAACATTCATGACATTATCAGCCAGAACTCCGCCCTCCTTTTTTGCTGCGTAATTCGGCTCCATTCCATTCCACAGATTTGCATCAATCGTTTGTCTTGCTTCGGGACCATCTGCCCAATAGTAGAGTTTTCTGCGCTGTGCACGAGCCTCCGTATCATTTGCGCCTTCGGCGGTTGGCACATTATTAGGAATCTTCAATACACCGTCTTTTCGAGTCAAATCACTTGTGCCATCAATCTGCGTACCATCCGCCTTCAAAAGCATAGTGCCACCAACCCAGCCAGAAGCATTTCCAATTTCAAACAACTTGTTTATCTCATCTTTCGAAGTCAAAACCGGGAGATATCCCTGCCGTCCTCCCATTTTATAACTACGCGCCAAATTATACGCATCACTCCATGATTTTCTACCGGATATATATAAATAGTAATGACCATTAAAATAGGTGAACTTTGAAGTTTTCTTATCCAATTTATCAAAAGCCTCGTTATTGTCATTCGCATCTATTTCCACAGCAACGGACATTCCATCTTCATAAGTAAATTTCAGGCTCCGGATCTTTTCTTGTACTTGATCCTTTGAATTATTTTGCGCATCCAGCACCCACATTCCAAATCTATGTCTACCATTAAATTCACTATCTGTAAAGGTCGCATCATTAACATCAACAGAGCCTACTGACACGTTTACGCTAATCATGCTAAATGTATCTTCTTCGTTTTCAATTATGGCATGGGGATAGCTGAATGTATGATCATCATTGTAAATAGCATTACCCAAGTCAATTCCTTTATTGTCTGCTGTAAACAACGCAATTTTTTCTTTATCAACAGCCAAAACAATCACCGTTCTGGTAAAATATATACTATTTTGTAAAATCGAATTTTCCGGTTGCTGTGAAGTTGCTGACATTTCAATTTCTATATCTTCTACGCTGTTCTGCTCATAATTACCACCGCTGCTACTGCTGCCATCCTGCTCATTGCATTCAATATCATTATTGTTCTCAGCGGCAGAATCTACGAACGATACCTGCTCCTCCACGAGTGACTGTGCAGCCGTTGTGTTCTCTGCCGTAGCACTTTCTCCGTCAGCATCATTCCCTGCCGCATCTGCCGCAGACTGTTCCCCGTCTACGTCGTCCGTCTCTGCCACAGTATTTTCACTGCTGTCCGTTCCCGGCTCTGCGGAAGCGCTGTCATCCACACCACCGCCCGGTTCTGTCGTTGTGTCTTCACTGGTATCTGCTCCCTGCTCGTTGTCGTTGCCGTCATCAGTTCCGGTTGTCGTATCCTGATCCGTGTGCTCTCCATCAGAGCCTGTGTCGTCGGATGTATCCGATCCATTTTCATCCGCATCGGATGTATCTGCCTCTGCGCCATCTTCGGGTTCTTCCACAACCGGTGTCTCCGCGATCGGCGTGAGGCTGTATGTCACCTCATATTTACCCGGGATGTTGATATCAAAGTCCCCCACATCCAACACAGCCAGTTCATACAGACTGCGGTCATAAACAATGCCCTCCGTCAGGTCATAGTCTGCCGTTCCCTGCTCCAGTTCCAAGTCCGGTGCTTCATATACCTGCGTTGTGTCCGCCGCAGCCCAGTGGATGGAGCCCACAATGATAGCTGCTGACGCAAGAAATGTAAGCACGCGGTTTGCATTTGCTTTCGCTCTTTTCATGTCGTCCTCCTTTGTGAATACTTGTAAGCGGTAATTGAAAACTTTGATAGCAGGTCGCAGCTCCCGCAAGCATATCTGTTTTGCTTTCATTGCACGAACCATTCCGATGAGCCTCCGCAAAGCAAATTTGTGTCAGCAAAGGCTTCCACAATTTGGAGTCTCATCTCCATCGTGCAAAGGCAGCAAAATCAGATATGTCTTTGCTCGCGCTGCTACGTTGACGAGATCCACCCGTAACGTAGATAGGGAATGCGTAGACACATGTATCCAGCAGCGCACTTTGGAGCGGCTGGTACTTAGCGACCGTAGTCTGGTCGCTTATGTACCACTGCCAGCGACAAGTAGCGGGAGCGTGCCTGCGATACATGTGCTCGCATGACCCAAGCCATAACGTATGGAGTTTTCAATTACCGAATTACATTTGCAATATAATGTGTATTACGTTTCACAAACAGGCTCATTTCTTCCGCGAAAAGCCTTAACACACCATGAAAAAGCCCGACCCAATTTCATACAGACACGACTTTTAGACCGGCTGCCGACACCCACTTGTCGGGATCAGCCTCCGGTCTTGTTTTTGTGCATGTTGATATGTAATTTCGGGGAATCCTGCCCTTTTATGAGCGAATTTCCAAATTGGGAACATTCACCAAAAAGAGGATTGACATATTGGTAGCGCCTATAGTATATTATTTAAGCATAACTGTAGGTTTTAGTGAAACGTAATACACATTATGTTGCATTCCACTTCTCACTTCGGCATCTTCTCCCCTCCACTCCCCACAATCCCTTTTTAACTCACTAACCCCAGCCCTTCCAGCATTCTCCGGTGCACCGCCCCGCTTGTCGCCGTGTAGATCCGCGTCGTGTCCACGCTGCTGTGTCCGAGGATATCCGCCAGATAGCCGATATTTCTGTATTTCTTGTAATAGGCACGCGCAAACATGTGCCGTAAGTTGTGCGGAAACACTTTTTGCGGGCTGACACCCGCCTGTGCGCCCAGCTTCTTCATTTCCTTCCAGATCTGGCTGCGGTGCAGCGGTTTCCCAGTCCGTGACACAAACACACAGCCACTGACAAGCCCCCGCTTTTTGCAGAACCGCAGCAGCTTCTTCCGCAGCGCCGGTATCAGGCAGACCTCCCGACATTTTCCTTTATTGTTCACCATGATCTTCCCGTTTTGCAGCGCCTCCACCGTCACAAACGTCAGCTCGCTCTCCCGCATTCCGGTGCAGCCGACCGTCTCCATGATCAGCGCAATCCGCTCCTTTCCCGCGCTGCGCGCCGCCGCCACGAGCCGCTTGTACTCCTCCGCGTGCAGTTCCTTATCTTCCGGCAGGAACATCCACCGCTGAACCTTGAACAGCTTCACCCGACAGTCCTCCCGCCCGATAAATTCCAGAAAAGAATGCAGGGCGGTCAACATACTGTTGGCACTGCCGAGCCGGTAATACTGCTCCAGATGCGCTTTATATTGCAGAACCCGCTCTTTCGTGAGGAGCAGATCCTCGCCCAGATACACAAAAAAACGCCGGACATCGCGGACATATTTGTCCAACGTTGCCCGACTTTTCTCCCTCTGTGCAAGACACTCCCCGTACCGCTCCAGATCCTCCTGCGAGAGTGTCATCGCGTGAATTGTGGCATTGTTTTCGCTATGGTGCATGATTGGTTCTCCTTTTGCTTTTTCCAATTATTCTGCACCATTTTGTTACTGTTCACTCGTTTACTTTCCCACTGCATATCTGCACTGTTTCAGCGGAATCTTGAAAATCAGGCGGTCGTTTTCATCATAGACTCTTACCTGAATTTTATAGTAACATCCGTATT
>CALBJL010000036.1 GCA_937893485.1 uncultured bacterium
ATTTTTATTCAGATATTTTTTATTCCGCAACAACCTTTGCGAACTTCTTTTTACCGCGCTTTACGACCTTGCCGTCGCCGGAGAAATCATCCAGCTTGTAGGCGGTAGCGATATCGGAAACCTTTTCGCCGTCTACGGTCACACCACCCTGCTGAACGGCACGGCGGGCATCCGAACGGCTGTCACACAGACCTGCCTTGACCAATACAGCCATAATGTCCATATCACGCTCTGCAAAGTCATCGACAGTTACAGTTACGGTCGGCATGTTTGCGGTATCACCGGCACCGGAAAACAGTGCGCGTGCGCCCTCCTGAGCCTTGAGCGCTTCTTCCTCGCCGTGTACGAGCTTGGTCAGCTCAAATGCAAGGATCTCCTTTGCCTGATTAAGCTGTGCGCCCTCCCAGTGATCCATCTCATCGATCTGCTCTAACGGCAGGAACGTCAGCATACGGATACATTTTAATACGTCGGAATCAGCGACATTTCTCCAGTACTGGTAGAAATCAAACGGGGAAGTCTTATTCGGGTCAAGCCATACAGCACCGGACTGTGTTTTACCCATCTTCTTGCCCTCTGAATTTAACAGAAGGTTAATCGTCATTGCATAAGCATCCTTGCCAAGCTTGCGTCGGATCAGCTCTGTACCGCCGAGCATATTTGACCACTGATCGTCGCCGCCAAACTCCATATTACAGCCGTATTTCTGGTACAATACATAGAAATCGTAGCTCTGCATGATCATGTAGTTGAACTCTAAGAAGCTCAGACCCTTCTCCATTCGCTGTTTGTAGCACTCGGCAGTCAGCATACGGTTGACAGAGAAATGAGCACCGACTTCACGCAGAACGTCAATGTAGTTCAGGTCGAGCAGCCAGTCGGCATTGTTTACAAGCAGAGCTTTGTCATTAGAAAAATCAATGAAGCGGCTCATCTGCTTTTTGAAACAGTCTACATTGTGCTGGATGGTCTCCTTCGTCATCATCTGACGCATATCGGTACGACCGGAAGGATCACCGATCATAGCAGTACCACCACCGATCAATGCGATCGGTTTATTTCCAGCCATCTGCAGACGTTTCATCAGGCACAGAGCCATGAAATGTCCGACATGAAGGCTGTCGGCAGTCGGGTCAAAACCGATGTAGAATGTCGCTTTTCCGTTGTTGATGAGATCGCGGATCTCAGCTTCGTCTGTTACCTGCGCGATCAGTCCGCGGGCAACCAGTTCGTCATAGAGTGTCATAGTTTTTCCTCACTTTTTTAGATTTTAATAATATTTGATGGAAATAAAAAACCCTTTTCCGTGTCATACACGAAAAAGGGCGATTGTTCGTCGCGTTACCACCTTTTTTTACCAACCATTCACATGATCAGCCTCAACCGGATGTCCATCAACATCTGTCCACGATAACGGGAGGAGCCCGTCGCAGCCTACTACATGATTTTTAACCACAAGTCATCACGATTCGGTGCGCAGCTTGGAGATGTATTCGTAAAAAATTCTGCCTGCGCCTCTCACCAGCCGGCGGCTCTCTGTAGGTGAATATCTTTTACTACTTGTTCTCGTCATTGCCTTTGCGCCTTTATTATAAAAACTGATCTATACTTTGTCAAGAAAAATCTCTTCGTTTTGTGGATAAAAGTTGCAAAACCGCGCTAAAGTGGGTATAATCAAAAGATAATCATGTAATCAATACAGAAAAGGAGATGTGTAGAATGGCTTTATTTGATAAACTTGGTGAAACATTGGTAAATGCAAGCAGAGATGTGAGTCAGAAGGCAAAGGATCTGTCCGGTACTGCAAAGCTTACACTGGATATCCGTTCAAAGCAAGATCAGGTACAGAAGCTCTATGCAGAGATCGGCAGACAGTATGTTGAAGAACATAAAGAGGATGATCCCGCCGCATACGAGGAGATGGCGCAGATCAAAGAGCTGCTCACAGCGATTGAAGATATGAAAAAGGAACTGTTGGATCTCAAGGGTGCAAAGGTATGCCCGCGCTGCGGCGAGGAAGTGCAGGCTACGGATGCATACTGCAAGTGCTGCGGAGCAAAGATCGAGGATGATGATATTGTTGTGGACGCAGTAGTCAAAGAGGCACCGGAGGCATCTGAGGAAACAGCAGAAGTCACAGAGGCTGCACAGGATACAGACATTACAGAGGAAGCGTTTGAGGATTAAAAATGGGAAACAAAGGCAAATTTTATATGACGACTGCGATTGCCTATGCATCCGGCAAGCCTCATATCGGTAACACATATGAGATCGTGCTGGCAGACAGCATCGCACGTTTTAAAAGACAGGAAGGCTATGACGTATTTTTCCAGACCGGAACCGACGAGCATGGTCAGAAAATCGAGCTGAAAGCACAGGAAGCCGGTATCAGTCCGAAGCAGTATGTCGATAACGTAGCAGGAACGATCAAGGACATCTGGGATCTGATGAATACATCCTATGATAAGTTTATCCGCACGACGGACGATTATCATGAAAAACAGGTACAGAAGATCTTTAAAAAGCTGTATGACAAGGGCGATATTTACAAGAGCTCTTATGAGGGACTGTACTGTACGCCCTGTGAGTCATTCTGGACAGAATCCCAGCTCGTAGACGGCAAATGTCCGGACTGCGGACGCGAGGTAAAGCCTGCAAAGGAGGAAGCATATTTCTTCAAAATGAGCAAATATGCGGATCGGCTCATTGATCATATCAATACACATCCGGAGTTCATTCAGCCGGTTTCACGTAAAAACGAAATGATGAACAACTTCCTGCTGCCGGGTCTGCAGGATCTGTGTGTATCTCGTACATCGTTTGACTGGGGTATTCCGGTAGACTTTGACGATAAGCATGTCATTTATGTATGGCTTGATGCGCTCACAAACTATATCACAGGTATCGGTTATGACTGTGATGGCAATTCCACCGATCAGTTCAAAAAGGACTGGCCGGCAGACCTGCATCTGATCGGAAAAGATATTATCCGTTTCCATACGATTTACTGGCCGATTTTCCTGATGGCGCTCGATCTGCCGCTGCCCAAGCAGGTATTCGGACACCCGTGGCTGTTACAGGGCGATGGAAAAATGAGTAAATCAAAGGGAAATGTGCTCTATGCGGATGAGCTGGTAGATTTCTTCGGTGTAGATGCGGTGCGTTATTTCGTGCTGCATGAGATGCCGTTTGAGAATGATGGCGTGATTTCATGGGATCTGCTCGTAGAGCGTATCAATTCAGATCTTGCAAATACGATGGGTAATCTGGTCAACCGCACGATTTCCATGAGCAACAAGTATTTTGGCGGCGTTGTGACTTCTACCGGTGTGACCGAGGAAGTAGATGCTGATCTGAAAAAAGTGGCTACAGAGACGAAGCAGAAGGTCGCAGACAAAATGAAGGATCTGCGTGTCGCAGACGCGATGACAGAGATTTTTAACCTGTTCAAGCGCTGCAATAAATATATTGACGAGACTACACCGTGGATTCTGGCAAAGGATGAGGCGACCAAGCCCCGTCTGGCAGAGGTATTATACAATCTCGTAGAGGGAATCAGCATCGGTGCGACGTTATTAAAGAGCTTTATGCCGGAGACTTCAGAAAAGATCTTAGCACAGTTGAACGCAAAGGAGATCCCGTTTGATGAACTCGATCAGTTCGGCGCATATGTGAGCGGAACAAAGGTGACAGAGACACCGGAGATCCTGTTTGCACGACTGGACATTAACGAGGTGATGGAGCGCGTGAATGAGCTGCATCCGCCGGTAGCGGAAGAAACACCCGCTGAGCCTGTGATCGACATTGAGCCCAAGGCAGAGATTACCTTTGAGGAATTTGGCAAGATGCAGTTTCAGGTGGGAGAGATCATCGCGTGCGAGGCTGTACCCAAGTCGAAAAAGCTGCTCTGTTCACAGGTGCGCATTGGCAGTCAGGTCAAGCAGATCGTATCCGGTATCCAGAAAGCATACAAGCCGGAGGAGATGGTCGGTAAAAAAGTCATGGTATTAGTGAACTTAAAGCCTGCGAAGCTCGCCGGAGTATTATCAGAGGGTATGCTGCTGTGCGCAGAGGACGAGAACGGTGAGCTGTCACTAATGGTTCCCGAAAAGAAAATGCCTGCCGGAGCAGAAATCTGCTAGAAATAGAAGTTGTTTTAGATCGAAGCACTTGCGGCTGCGATCGTAAGAAAGGGAAAAAATGATTTTCGAGACACATGCTCATTATGATGATGAGCAATTTGCCGGGGATCGGGGGGAGCTGCTCGCACAGCTCCCTTCTCTTGGTATAAGAAAAGTAATTGATGTAGCATCCACGATCGACTCGATCAATCAGTGTGTCGAGCTGGCACGTACCTATGACCATGTTTATGCCGCAGTCGGTGTTCATCCGAGTGAGCTGACAGGCATGGATGAGTCTGTCATTGACCATATGCGTGAGCTGGCGGCATGGGATAAAACTGTCGCCATCGGAGAGATTGGACTGGACTATTACTGGGAAAAACATGCAGATGAGCAGCAAAATCAAAGAGACTGGTTTGTCCGGCAGATGGAGCTGGCGCGTGAGGTATCACTTCCGGTCATTATCCACTCCAGAGACGCCGCAGAGGACACTTATTCACTGATGCGGGACATCCGTGCACAGGAGATTCCCGGTGTGATCCATTGCTATTCGTATTCACCGGAAATGGCGCGTGAATATGTGAAAATGGGGTATTATATCGGTGTAGGCGGTGTCGTCACATTTAAAAACGCGAAAAAGCTCGTGCGGACTGTGGCGGAGACACCGATCGAGCGCATTTTGCTCGAAACAGACAGCCCGTATCTCGCGCCGGAGCCGCACAGGGGCAGGCGGAACGATTCGCGTGAGCTGGTCTATGTAGTAGACAAAATTGCGCAGATCAAGGATCTGACACCCGAACAAGTAGAGACAGTCACATGGGAGAATGCCCAGAGATTATTTTCTAAGGTAGCAAAGGAACAATAACTGTCATTGGAATATGGATCGGCAGTCACGTGGATAACAGGAATCATCGGAGGAACTATGGCATATTTAGGCGAACCACAGCACACGATCGCGGTGCTGCAGAAATATAATTTTCATTTCCAGAAGAAATTCGGGCAGAATTTCCTGATCGATACACATGTACTCGAGCGTATCATCAATGAGGCGGAGATCACAAAGGATGATTTTGTCGTAGAGATCGGACCCGGTATCGGCACGATGACGCAGTATTTGTGTGAGGCAGCAGGATCTGTGGCAGCGGTGGAGATCGATAAAAACCTGATTCCGATACTGGCGGATACGCTCAGCGAATACGATAACGTAGAGGTGATCAACAAAGACATTTTAAAGGTTGATATCGCTGTGCTGGCAAATGAGAAAAACGGTGGCAGACCGATTAAGGTCGTGGCGAATCTGCCTTATTATATCACGACACCGATCATCATGGGCTTATTTGAGAGCCATGTACCGATCGAGAGCATTACGGTTATGGTACAAAAGGAAGTTGCTGACCGTATGCAATGCGGCCCCGGCAGCAAGGACTACGGCGCGCTGTCGCTGGCGGTACAGTATTATGCCGAGCCGGAGATCGTGGCGATCGTACCTCCAAACTGCTTTATGCCGCGCCCGAATGTCGGCAGTGCAGTGATCCGGCTGACGAGACACGAGAGCGCACCGGTTGATGTCGCAGACGAACGCCTGATGTTCCGTCTGATCCGCGCATCGTTTAACCAGCGCAGAAAAACACTCGTCAACGGACTGAAAAATGCATCGGATCTGCCCTTCACAAAAGAACAGATTGAGGCAGCAATCACAGCGATCGGACAGCCGCTCACCATCCGTGGTGAGGCGCTGACACTCGCACAATTCGCAGAACTTTCCAACGAACTCGGAGCACTTTCATAAAAGTGCTCCTTTTTTCATATACTTGTACCATTCTTTCAATCATAGGTGATTGCGAAACTGACGTATTAATGTGGGTTGTTTGGTAGCGAACATGGTATAGTATCCAGATCAGACTGCTCCGATTGTCCGGCGGTGTCTCGCTGTTTCTTCAGCCTTGGCTCGATGTGTCCTCTGCACACATAGCCTGCGGCTTTCAGTTATGATATGAGAAACATCATTGACTCGCTCGCACTTCGCCGGACAAAAGTCGCAGCTGACTGGAACTATCATGCCCGCTACCACCACCCCAGCGTTACATGTCGTTTACGAAACTTGTTCATAGAGTTGATTGGACATGTGAAGATCATGACTATATGTATAAAACCAGCAGCGCGAGCAAAGTCATGTCTGATTTTGCTGCCTTTGCACGATGGAGATGAGACTCCAAATTGTGGAAGCCTTTGCTGACACAATTTTGTTTTGAGGAGGCTCATCGGAAT
>CALBJL010000037.1 GCA_937893485.1 uncultured bacterium
AGACAACCGGATACAGGTAGCGCCCCACATCCCCGTACCGGTGCCATTCCTGCAGATATTCATGCAGCCGTTCAAATATGCGCATCGCGTGGTCATAGCTGCCGAGATAATAAAACTGCAGCGCAATACTGTTAAGCAGATACAATTCCAGATATGTGTAGGTGCGGCGCCGCGCGGTCTCATCGTAGAGCTCATCGAGCGGCATCGACATCACGAGTACCTCCATCAGCTCCAGCAGTACCAGTGCGTGATCCGTTGTCTGCTGCGTCCGGTCAAGAATTCTCACATACGCATAAAACTGTTGTTCAAACAGGGAATCCCCCACGCGGTTTCTCTTTGCACGCTCCAGAATCCGCTCCCAGCTGCACAGCTCCTCCAGCTCCTTTGTCTGTGAAAATCCCGTAAAAAAACAGCCTGTATCCTTCAGTCTGCGCAGCAGCGCCTCTGCCACGCGACCGGAAGGCATCTGGCTGCCACTCTCGATCTTTGCAATCGTACTCACAGAGCAGATCCCCGCCGCCAGCTCCTCCTGCGTCATGTGCAGACGGCTTCGAAGCTCGCGGATCACCTCTCCTAATCTGTAGTATATCATTTTTACACCCTCCCCATATGGTTTATTGTAACTGTACTGCTACTACCAGTATACATGACCCACAGGAGGAGGGTTTTTCAATTTGTGTAATATATGCCGGTACGCGCGTCCCGCGTTTTCAAAATGAAAACTTCTGACCGGCTCGACATTTCTCGACACAGTTATGTGAACCTGTGTCCGCGCGCCTGCCCAGCCGCCTAAAACTCCGGCTCAATCAGACCGTAGCTGCGGTCCTTACGCTTGTATACGACATTGACCTCTCCGGTCTCTGCATTGCTGAATACAAAGAAATTGTGTCCCAGCAGCTCCATCTGTACACAGGCATCCTCCGGAAACATCGGCTTCATGCCAAACTTCTTGGCACGGACAATGCGGATCTCCTCATCATCCACGATATCCTCCTCCACAAATTCCTTGCGGAGACTCTCGGTGTTCTGCTGCTTGTCGATCAGCTTTTTGCGGTATCTCTTAAGCTGCGCCTCGATAATATCCACGACAAGATCAATCGTCACATACATATCATCACTCTGCTGTTCCGCACGGATAATATGTCCCTTCATCGGGATCGTGACCTCCATCTTCTGCCGCTCCTTTTCCACACTGAGTGTCACGTTACATGCAGTATCAGGTGTAAAATATTTCTCCAGCTTGGCAAGCTTGTCCTCCACAGCCGAACGCAATCCCGCTGTCACCTCAATGTTTTTTCCACTAATTGTTATTTTCATAATACACATCTCCTTTCGAGACTTTTTTCTTGTACTATAATTTTAATACATTTTCTCTTTTAAAACCAGTGTTTATACTATAAAATATATAAAAAAACAATAAACAATCGGAGTATACCATGAAACAAAGAAAAGCACTTGTCACCGGTGCCTCCCACGGGATCGGAAAAGCCATCGCCACGCGCTTTGCCGCCGAGGGCTGTGACCTCATTTTGAATTGTAAGACAGATCATGAGCTGCTGCGCGCGACGGCGCATGACCTGTCTGCCACCTACGGCATCCGCACACAGGTCATTTCATGCGATGTGGGCGACCACGCCGCCGTATGCGATATGTTTGAGCAGATCCGTGCCTTTTTTGACGGAGATGGCATCGACATTCTCGTCAACAATGCCGGTATTTCACAGATCGGTCTGCTCACCGACCTTTCCATCGACGACTGGAACCGCGTAATCGCAACCAATCTGACCAGCGTATTTTCCTGCTGCCACGAAGCCATTCCCCACATGGTTCATCAAAAATCCGGCTGCATCATCAACATTTCCTCGGTGTGGGGTACGGTCGGTGCCTCGTGCGAGGTCGCTTACTCCGCCTCAAAGGGCGGCATCAACACGTTTACAAAAGCGCTCGCCAAAGAGCTTGCGCCGAGCGGAATCTCCGTCAACGCGATCGCCTGCGGCGTGATCGACACCCGCATGAACGGCTGCTTTGACGCCGCAGAGCGCGCGGCACTGGAGGAGGAAATCCCGATGGGACGCTACGGCACACCCGAAGAAGCCGCGGCACTCGCATGGCAGCTCGCCACCGCCCCCGCCTACCTCACAGGTCAGATCCTTTCGCTGGACGGAGGCTGGCAGTCATAAATGAAGGCTACTTCAGAACGCATCCGCATACTCATGGACGAGCAGCACATATCACAAAAGAGACTCGCAGCCGAGCTGCAGGTCTCCAATTCCTCACTGTGCAATTACCTCCACGCAACCAGATGGATCAATCTGTCCCTGTTGCGCAAGCTCTGCCAGTCATTTGATATTTCAGCAGACTATGTCATCGGTCTGTCAGACCAGAAAAATCCCCCCACATTACCGGACGACGAACAGACACTCCTTGAACTGTACCGCGCGCTGCCGTCGCGCGGCAAGCACTGTGCTATCTACCAGCTGCGTGAATTAGCCCAGTTATGCAAAATCACCGACCGCTGAACACGGCCGGTGATCTGTAGGTACATCATTTAATCATTTCCTAGTGACTGCGAACGACGCACCTGTGTCGTCTTGTCATAGCACGAGAAGATCTGTGTGATCTGCGCATCATCCTGTTTCGGTGAAGTCAGACTCACCACAGGCACGATCACAAGTCCGGCAAGCATTGCAAACGCGCCACAGTTAATCGGTGACTGTAAAAATACCGGAAACGCGCTGCGCACGAACATATTGAGTACCATGATGCCTGCGCCGAAAATGAAGCTGACCCATACGGAGAGCCGTGTCGTCTTTTTCCAGTACAGACCGTATAAAAACGGTGCTAGGAATGCACCCGCGAGCGCTCCCCATGACACACCCATCAGCTGCGCGATAAATGTCACATTGTTCGTGTACTGAACGATCGCAATGACGACAGAGATCGCAATAAATACAACGATCAGCATACGGATACATACCAACTGCTTTTTCTCATCCATTTTTTTGATGATATGACCCTTGATCACATCGATCGTCAGTGTTGAGCTGGATGCGATTACGAGTGACGACAAGGTAGACATTGACGCGGAAAGCACCAGAATCACAACGAGTCCGATGAGCAGATCCGGCAGTCCTGACAGCATCGTGGGAATGACAGCATCATAGCCGTCCGCCGCAATGTCGATCTGATCGGAAAACAGTCGTCCGAATCCACCTAAAAAGTAGCAGCCGCCGGATACGACGAGGGCGAAAAAGGTCGAAATAACCGCTCCCTTCCGGATCTGGTTCTCATTTTTGATTGCATAGAACTTCTGTACCATCTGCGGCAGTCCCCATGTACCGAGCGAAGTCAGGATGACGACACCGAGCAGGTTGAGCGGATCGGGTCCGAGGAACGAATTGAATACGCCTGGTGTCGTGGATACGGTCGCATCCTCCACACGCGCCAGCCCGTCCAGCGCGGCCATCAGTCCGCCGTTCATGTTGAGCACGGCAGCGATCACGGCACAGATACCGACAAGCATCACGCATCCCTGAATGAAATCGTTGATCGCGGTCGCCATATATCCACCTGCAATCACGTAGATACCGGTCAGCACCGCCATAATGACGATACACAGTTTAAAATCAATGTTGAACGCCATTCCGAACAGACGGGAAAGTCCATTGTAGAGCGATGCGGTATACGGAATCAGGAAAATAAATACAATGACAGACGCGCAGATCTTGAGCGCCGGACTGTCAAATCTTTTTCCGAAAAACTCGGGCATTGTCGCCGAATCCAGATGCTGGCTCATGACACGTGTTCTGCGTCCGAGTACGACCCATGCCAACAGGGAACCGATCACCGCATTTCCAAGACCGATCCACGATGCCGCAATACCGTATTTCCAACCGAACTGTCCGGCATAGCCAATAAATACAACCGCCGAAAAATAAGATGTACCATATGCAAAGGCTGTCAGCCACGGTCCGACGCTGCGGCCTCCGAGCACGAAGCCGTTGACATCCGTCGCGTGCTTCCGGCAATACAAACCTATCGCAATCATTACCCCAAAAAAGATCACGAGCATAAAAACTTTTGCAATCATAACTGTTTCCTCTTTTCTTTTGACTTTTCATTTTTTCTTATTGATTTACCGCGCTAAAGCGTTGCGGTTTAACGCTTTTACCTGTTAAAGTATTCTAGCATAAAAAAACGCGCCTGTCAATGCAGACGCGTAATTGTTTCCCATACTTGTTCCGGTGTGTCGCACAACGTCTGTGCACCGTGCGCCAGCAGGCATTCCTTATCACGAAATCCCCATAACACGCTGATACACGGAAGTCCCGAATTTTTCGCTGTCGCGAGATCGACTTCGGAATCTCCGATATAGATGGATTGCTCTGCCGTAACTCCCAATTCACGCAATGCGGTGTACACGGTATCGGGTGCCGGTTTTTTCCTGACTCCCGCCGCCTCGTTTTCACCGATCGCTACGCTGATATACTCGCTGAAATAGATCTCGTTGAGCTGTTTGACGGCTGCATCGAGTTTGTTCGATACGATCGCCATCTCAATGCCCGCATCCCACAGGTGCTTCATCAGCTCCAGTACGCCGTCATACGGACGTGTGTGGTCATTGCTGTGTTCGGCATAATGCGCCCGGAAAGCGGCAAATATGTCCTCAAAATCCGCGTTGTCCTCCGGCTTTTCGATTCCGAGTGCACGCAGCATGAGAAGTTTTACACCATTACCGACAAAACGGCGCACCTCATCGATCGTGCGCGTCGGATAGCCGTACTGCTGCAATGCCGCGTTTGTGCTGTCGGTCAGATCCTCTAATGTGTTGAGCAGCGTGCCATCCAGATCAAATATGACTGCTTTTATACTCATTTGTGTCATCTCCTTTGTAATCATTCCCATAGAATTATGCCACAAGGTCACGGCTCCCGCAAGTATAAAACCAATCGGCTGCTGGCAATTTGATATATGGTCGTAGCTCCCACATTTTTCCTTTTGGGCTGCTGACACAGCAGTGTCTCCGTCAGGCTGCTCCGATTGTCCGACGGTGCCTCGCTGTCTCTTCAGCCTTGGCTCGATGTGTCCTCCGCACACATAGCCTGCGGC
>CALBJL010000038.1 GCA_937893485.1 uncultured bacterium
AAAGCCGCTTATCATTGTTGTGACCAACAATTCATCGGTTGTTACATGGGAGACCGCTAAAGGATGCGGCGCGGATTATGTTATTCCGAAAATGACGCGCGAATATTCGCCGCTTGCAGTGTTGAGTAAAATTGAAAAAGTGTATCCTTTTTATAAAAAGCACGGACAGCGAGTCGTTGCGGACAAGCCGTTTGTCGGACTGGACGAGAGTGGCGGTGCGACGTTGAAGTATGTTTATCAATATATTGATAATATGGGATTTGTTGCGCCCAGACAAGGGGTTCTGTTCATGGGAGAAGCTATTTGGCGAGTGATGGAGTGGAAGGGCTCCGGTTGTCTGCATTTGTCAAATGATATTTATCCGATTATTGCACAAAAATATGAAGTAACAGAGTCGAGTATTGAAAAGGAGATCCGTTCAGCCATTAGCTGTGGCTGGTCGAAGCTTGGCGAAGAAAAACGCAAAAAATATTATCCTTATGAGATTGTAGGTCAGGGATCAAGACCGACCAATACAGAGTTGATCGAAAATCTTGCAAAGCATTTAAGAGCATGAGTGACTGCTCATACAGTACCTGAGCGCTTTGCTGCCCGGGTACGGGGGAACAGTGATAAGTACGATGATTGGCGGTTATTACCCTGCACGAACAGTGAGGTTGAAGATTTGTAATCATTTATGTATACTGAAGAGTTATGGAACAAAACTATTTCGGGTGTGATGAGGACAAAAATGACTGAAGTGATAAAACTGATGCTGGTTGAGGATGATATTGAGATCTGCGACAGCTATAGACAGGCGTTGAAAGATAATCAAAAGATGATGTTGTGCTGTGAGACGGATAGTGAGCAGGAGGCGCTTTGCTATGTGAAGTCTCACCATGCAGATGTGATTATTCTGGATCTGGAATTACGAGAAGGAGACGGCATATCGTTTCTGGAGGAACTGAAAAGTGAAGGACGACCTAAGCCTTTTGTGGTCGTTATTACGAATACGATTTCTAATATTATATTGAATCTGGTGCGGCAAAATGGCGCCGATTACATATATCAAAAGATGAATCTGTCTTATTCACCCTATAAAGTTTTGAGTATTATTGAAAAGGCATTTCCGTATAAGCAAATGGCTGATGCGCGAAGTGAGATGCTGCTTGCTGAAAAATACACGCAGGAGAGATATGATCGCCTGACGCGTAAATATATCATGAATTATTTGCAAAATCTGGGCTTTAAGCCGTCAGTGGCTGGAACCAGATATTTGCAGGAAATTCTGTTTTTTGTAATTAGTGGCGAGAAAAAGCTGGATGAGACAAATATTAGTGAATTGTATGCGGCTGCTGGTGTGGTTTGCAACAATTCAGAAGCAAACGTTGAGAAAGCAATTCGCGTAGCGATTGAAGGCGCATGGCAGACAGCGAAGATTTCCGCGCTGCAAAAGTATTATCCGTTTGAGTATGACGAGGATAAGGGCAAACCGACAAATCGCGATTTTATATATAATTTATCAAATAAATTGCGCTCAGAATAAAATGAACTGTGACGGTACAGAACAGTTGTGATTCGATAATTACCGACAAATGATAGTACCGGATAGTCAGATATTTCGCGTAGTTCAGTAGTTACCAGTCGACCTTTTCGACTGGTTTCGACTTTTTTGCGGAATGTCTGCGACGGAAAAAATCCATACGGACAAGTACTCTTTATTCAAATTGAATAAGGAGGTGTCCGGAAATGCCAGATTTTTATGAGTGGCTCTATATTTGGATTTTTATGTAATTAGTTAAAAAGGGGTGCGATATGCATCCTTTTTTCTTTGATAATCAATACGATTTCTATGAAATGAAAGGGAAATATGAAAATATCTTTTGAAATACTATTAGGCGTTACAAAAGCAGGATTATATGTGGTGATTGCCGAACTCTTTTGGGGAAGAGCACGTAATGTCTTGAGGAATAGAAAAACATTAATTGTAAGTATATTAATTGCAACGTTGTTGGGTGTGTCTAATTATTATAAGAATAGTTGGCTAATGGCGGCAGTTCCGCTTGCAGTAGTAGTTGCGTTAATAGTGCTGGGCATGATAACAGAGAAGAAAGCGAATATAATCTTGTTAATGTCGGGCGCAATAGAATCGTATGTGACATCTTTCTGGTTCAGTTTTATTAATGGAATGTTATTTGCAATTTTATCCAAATTATGGATTCATTCATTACCAATAAATGGTAAGTATGCGTTGACTTTTACAATCCGAATACTGTGTCTTATTTTGATATGGGAAAAGTATGATTGGTTGCAAAAACAAGTGAAGAAAACAGCAGTAAGTGTGATGATATTGATAGGTGCATTTTTGCTTTTCTTTCAACAACTAATGCAAACAGCTTTTGTGACAAAAGATTATAGTTTTGTAAATATAATAATCCTACTGATCTATTTAACCATGATCTTCACCGCCTTCATGCTCCTTCAACACAATCGTCTGACTGCAAAACAGCAGGCAATCGAAGAAGATAACAGACAAATGAGTCAGCGGTTACATCGCTCGAAGGATGTATTAGGCGTTGTATCACAAGTGGTTGCTAGCGAGGATCATATTGATCCGAAACTTCGCAAAGAGCTGGCGGATTTCTGTGACGATGAAATGAATGAGATGCAGGATCGTGCGTTAGGAGCGAACCTCATTGGCGATACAGGAATTGAGTTGGTGAACGTAATGCTGCAAAAGCAAATGATACGGTGTGCGGATCTGAATATTTCATTTGATGTGATGATTCCGGCTCCGATTGACGGTTACATTCGTGAGATAGGAATTTCTGTTACAGAGTTTATGAGAATGTTGAACGATTTGCTCAAGAATGCGGTGAAAGCAATTCTTTCATCAGAGAATACACATCGGGAGCTGTTGTTGATTATGGGTGAGGCAGGGAATGATTGTTTTGAGATTCGCTTGTATGACAGCGGCGTACCTTTTCCACCAAAGATATTGGAACACTTGGGCGAGCGTGGGAATACGACAGATGGAACCGGAAACGGGATCGCTGATACCGTAGAAACATTAAGACACTATCGGGCATCGTTTGTGATTGAGCCGATCGAGCCCGGAACTGATATTTACACGAAATGTATACATATCGCTTTTGATGAACAGGGATGTCTGCCGCGAACTGGGGAGCGATGAGACCATTCGTTGATCGTTTTTGGAGGCATATTTTGCGGATGTTGACGCAAAAGAGATCGTAGGGAGATAAAATATATCATAAGTGCAGGCACGTTTGTTGCATGATTTTGAAAAATATTATAAGATACGAGTGATGGACGCGATGGCGTGGGATTTCAAAAAAGGAGGACGTTTACAAAATGAAAAGGTTTACAAAGGGACTGTGTTTGCTGTTGGTATTGATACTGTTGGTTTGCGATAGCGGAATCGCAACATATGCTGCCGGAGAGGACGGCAGCAGTCAGTCGGCTGCCATGTCGCTGACAGTGGGAAAGACAAAAACGGTTAAATTTTTTAAGGATGAGTCAAGTACCTATTTTAATGTGACAGTTACGGAGGTTGGCAGACTGCGGATCGAGATAAACGGAAAAGACACCGGCTGTGGCGTGAAAGTGGAGTTGTCCCGTCCCGGTTCGGAGTGGCTTGATTGGAAGCAGGTTCAGAACGCCAAGTATAATAAATCAAAGAAGAAATTTTCCGCCAAACTGACTTCTGAGTATATATTGCCCAAGGGCATTTATCTGGTGAAGGTGACTCCGGATAAAACCTTGAAAAAAGCGACGAAATATTCGATTAAGGCAAGCATCGTGGAGGCGGGATATGATGATATCGAACCAAACAGCCCGGAGGAGAATGCCCAGCCGATGGATATTAGCAGCAAAGGCAAAGGTGGCGTAAAGACCTACAAAATGCTGTTATCTTATCTGGGCTTGCCGGATCAGACCGATCTGATGGATTGCTTTACGTTTGATTTGAAGAGTAAAAAGAAGTTTCATTTGGTATTTAAAACAAAAGAAACATTGAGTGACATGAATGTGGTGATCTGCAAAAAAGAAGCGGACGACATCAAGGTTATCCAGACCTATGAACTCAAAGGCAAGACGATTGATAAGAAAATTGAATTGCAGAAAGGAACTTATTTTATCAAGGTATGGTATTACGGCGGTCAGTCCATGCAGATACCTTATACGATCTCAGGCAGTGTGAATTAAGTGTCTGATGCGCAAGACATAGCAGACAACTATGGTCGCTGAAAACAGAATATCATTTCGCACATTAGAAGGCGCCCTGTCATTCTCCAAGGACAGAGCGCTTTTCAATTTGTCCATTTAGGTTCATTTCAAAATGGAACGTTTTCGTTGAATAGATTTTGAGCAGAGGCTGGTCACACCCGAAAATCTTTCCGCGGATGCTTTCCCGCGAGGATTGCCCTCTGTTTTGCGACTGCGACATGCGTATATATTTCCGTGATGTGGATCGAGCTGTGGCCGAGCATTTCCTGAATGTAGCGTATGTCCACATCGGCTTCCAGCAGGCTGGTCGCGAAGGTGTGGCGGAACATGTGCGGCGTGATATGGATGTCGATCGCAGCCAGAGCGCAGTAGCGGTTGATCGTGCGGCGGACGGTCTGATCGGATAGAGGGTGTCCGGATGGATTGACAAAAAAGTGACCGCTTTGCCGGATCTGGAGGGAAAAGGTGTCGCGGTAGCTTTTCAGTGTGCGTAGCACATCCTCGTTTCCAAGCTGGATGCGCCGTTCCTTGTCACCTTTTCCGTAGATCAGGATCGTGCCGTCCGATAGGTTTACATCTGAGCTGCGCAGGGAGCACAGTTCGGAGATTCGCATGCCGCTGGAGAACAGCAGCTCGATGACAGCCGCATCGCGCAAGGTGATATTTTTTTGAAACTCGCTGGCGGCGTTTCGGTGTTGTGTGTAGATCGTCGATAATAACCGTTCGACGGTGGGCAGAGGAATTGTTTTGGGAAGTTTGGCGGGTTCCCGAAAATGAAACTGAATTTTATTAAAAGGGTTTTTATCTATCAGATCTCTATATTCTAAATAATGAAAAAATGCTTTTACCGATGCGAGTTTGCGCTTGACGGTCTTGGGCAGATAATGCCGGTGCAGGGTGGCGGCGTATTGCTCAAGCGTAGCGGAATCAATGCGCGCGATCTGGGCTGCCTGATCGTTGCGAAGCTGCTCGCGGAATTGGCGAAGGTCAATGCGGTACGCCTTGAGCGTTTTTTCATCTAAGCGCTTCTGCACCTCGCAGTAAGTCAGGTATTTCTGAATCAGTGATGCTAAATCAGTCGTAGTGAAATCATTCATAGTTGGGTTCTCCTTTGTAGTTTTTTATTTAGTATAATTTATTTTCTTGACAAAGCACATTGAAAATGCTATTGTGTTAATAACATAATGATAATAACTATATAAAACAACTGAAAGAGGGGTGAAGAAAATGAATCATATGTATTTACCGGTCAAGGTATTGGATCGGCAGTGGGCGGACGAATTGATGCGATGCTTCAGCGGGGCTTTATCAATGATGCGGAGCGCGAGACGCGCATTTTCAGTATGACGCGGCTTATGTATGATGCGGAAACTAAAAGCTATGAAAAACTGCCGGCGGAATTGGCTCAATTTGGCGATACCGCAGTCATTATCACTGATCCGGCGGCATTTTATCAGAGAGTTTCGGCGTTTTATTATCAGGTATACGAAACCAGTTTTGTCGTTGAGGTGGGCGAGATCGCATATAAGGATATTTTTCGGGATTATGGCGATTGGGGGCTGTACACCAAGGTGAAAAAATACAGTTGGCAGCAGGAGGTGCGGATCGCTGCGAGGCTGCGACCGGATATACAGAATTTCCGGACGGAAAAACCGCAGCCGGTTACGGCAGACATTGGTGATCTGAGTGACATTGCAATCGAGGTGCCACTGCAGGATCTTTTGGATGGCAGATGGTGTCCGGAACTGTTGGAGGACGATCTGATCAGACGGATCGAACAATGCAAAACGTCCGCGGATGGGCTTACCGATGACACATGGATCATCATGGGAGATTTTAGGGAGATCGCTCCGTATGAGAAGTGGATTGATTTCTGGCGAAAACAGCTGCCATTGGAAAACTGGACGGCGGTGACGCGGATGGAATCACTGACCGGTGGAACGGTGCCGCTGCCGCGGTTGGAATTTATTGAAAAAAATGGCGGCGGCAGGCTGGTGTTTCACTACAATGCGATTGAGCTGCACGAGGAGCGGATCGTTTGCGGGGAGACGGATATCAGGGAGCGGCTGCTAGAGGCGCTGGAACAGCAGTTTGCGGGGAGATATATGGCGCTGGAGTATGCCTGCAATCTGAAATTGGGTGAAGTTTCCGAGAAATACGACGAAAAAGGCGTGATTTCGGATGCGTTCGGAAGGTCGCGTGCCGGTATGAAGTGCGTTTATCGGATGGAAAAGAGCGGTATCCGATACCGGAATGTTTTTGGAATGGATGTAGGGGATCCCTGCTGGAAAATGATGATTCAGTGTCAGAACAGCAATCAGCTGCGGGCGTCATTATTTGTGGCTTATGTGCAGAAAATTGTATAGGAGATCATCGATGTCATGGAGGGAGAGGAGGATGTATATGAAAAATACCATCGTTTATGATAATATTTATAAAGCGATTGAGGCGATTGAGCCTGCACACGTGATTCTTCAGAATGAAGGAAAGCTGGGAGGGCTGATCCGGCATCAGAAATTTACACTGCTGGATATGGGCGATGGTACGGTGGGCGCATTTCCGCTGGAGATGTCGATGCGCTATTATCGCGGCGAAAATGATGTGTACGAGCACTGTTATTCGAATCTGTACCGGATTGCGGATGAAGCGGATAGAATTATTTGGCAGATCAAAACGCAAGATTTTATGTTATTATTAAAAAAGCACGAGGAAATACAGCGCAAAATCGCACAGAAGGAATATGTGGAATTTACCGCACTGGCGCAGCACTATGAATTTCCGACGAACATGCTTGATGTGACAAATGATCTGCTGGTGGCGGCTTATTTTGCGACGCATGTGACCAGCCCATTTACAGGGGAATGGGAGATCCGGGCGGAGGGACTGGGACGCATCCGGTGGAGCATCGAAAATGTGACTCCGGTGGGACGGCTGGTGCCGATCGGAATGCAGGCGTTCGCACGGCCGGGGGCGCAGAGTGCGTTTGGAATCTATCTGGAGGAAGGCGAGGACTATGGGGCAGAGAGCGGATCGGTGCTGTTTCGACAGGATGCTGCCGCAAATGAGCAGTTTCATCAGACGATTCTGGGTGGCCCGCAGTTGTTTTTTCCGGAGGAGGAGATTTCCGGTCTGGCAAAAAAGATCAAACAGGCGGCATGTGTGACTGCTGAGGCGGTGGAGGCATTTTGCAGGAACACAGGGAATGACCGCGCAGACATTGTGGAACTGTTGCGGAAAAAAGGGGTTGCGCTTGTGGATGCGCCGGTGGCGGACTGGTGTATGCTGCGGGGGCGGACGAACACACAGCCGTCGTTTGCCAGAGTGCCGCAGCTAAGACCTATGATGACAATCGGATAGATCTGAATAGAAAGGGGAGAGAGCCGTGTATCAGTTAAATCAGGAAGATCTGGAATATTTGAAAACTTACGATGCATCGAAGTATCCGAAACCTTCGGTTGCCGCGGATATTGTGATATTTTCCGTGTTTGACGAGGCGAACGATAATTACAGAAAATTGCCCGAAAAAGTCTTGAAGGTGCTGCTTGTAAAAAGAGGGCAATGTCCGTTTAAGGGGCAATATGCGCTGCCGGGTGGATTCGCGCGGGAGGGCGAGACGTTGGAGCAGACAGCGCAGCGTGAATTGCAGGAGGAGACCGGTGTCGAGTGTGTATTTCTGGAACAGCTCCGCACGACCAGTACCGTAGAGCGTGATCCACGCACGAGGGTGATTTCGGCTGCTTATATGGCGCTGTTGAACGGAGCGGAATACGAGCTGAGTGCCGGGGATGATGCGGCTGCGGCAGAGTGGTTTACGGTTGCCTTGAAAAAAGAGACCGACGAGGTCTGGCGGCTGACGCTGACTGGGCAGGATGCGGTGTTATCCGCAAAAGTGGAGCAGCGGCAACAACGATGGTCGCCAGTGTTGCATTTACAGCAGCTTGAGAGTACGGGGTTGGCGTTCGATCATGCGCAGATCATTGCCTATGCGGTTTTGCAGTTGCGCAAATGGGTGACAGAGAGCGGCGTGGCATTTCGGCTGCTGCCGGAACTGTTTACGCTGAAACAGTTGCAGCAGATCTACGAAGTGATTCTCGACACGGAGCTTTTGGCACCGGCATTCCGCAGGAAAATGAGTGAATATGTAGAGGAGACAGAAGAAAAAACGCGGGACGACGGACACCGGCCGGCGGTGCTGTATCGGGAAAGTGAATTGTAATGATACCCGAAAGGGTGTGGTTTTTGTGTGATAGGAAATCCCTATCACACAAAACGCTCCGCGAGGATGCGCACCTCGCGGAAATGAAGTATATGCTTCGCATACCGCTCGGGCGCGTAAGAGTCGCGGGCGACTCTTTTTTATAAAAAACGGAATAATACCCGATCGGGATGATTTGCGCGGGATTTGCTTGAAATTACACCCGAAAGGGTGTATTATCATAAATATGAGTACGATAGGGGATTATATTAAAGAAAAAAGAAAAGAAATCGGTTTGACGCAGGAGGAATTCGCGATGCGTTCGGGGCTGGGATTGCGCTTTGTCCGGGAGTTGGAGCAGGGAAAGGAAACGGTGCGGCTGGATAAGGTCAATCAGGCACTTGGTATGTTTGGAAAGGAAGCTGTGCCGGGAGATCGAAAGGAGTCATAACGAATGTCCGAGTATCGGAAGGGATATGTATATATCCAAAACCATTATGCGGGTATCATTGAAGAAACAGAGGACGGATATGCGTTTTCTTATTGTTCGGAATATTTGCAGCGTCCGGATGCTGTTGCGGTGAGCCTTACGTTACCGCTTCGGGCTGAAGCGTATGAGACATCGATTCTGTTTCCGTTTTTTGATGGATTGATTCCGGAGGGCTGGCTGCTCCATGTGGTCAGCCATAATTGGAAAATTGATCCAAACGACCGGTTTGGATTGCTTCTGCTTGCATGTAAAGACTGTATTGGCGATGTTTGCATACGAAACGAGGTGAGTGCATCATGAAGTGCCTGTGCTGTGGAAAACCTATTTTGAGTACTGCGTCTGAATCGGAGAAAACGTGGAGCTGGCATAAGAGATGTGTGGTCGATTTTTTCCACACCAAAGAGCTGCCGTTGTTGGATATTACGGGGGAACAGTTAAAAAACCTTGCGGATGAGACGGTTAATCAGGGGCTGACGGTTCCCGGCGTGCAAAAGAAATTGTCGCTTCATTTGTCTACGGAAGGCTTGTCAAGGCTGACGATTGTCGATTATCCGACTGGATTTATCTTAAAGCCGCAGACGGAGGAATATGCTTTTATGCCGGAATTTGAGGATCTGGCAATGCGTCTGGCAGAATTGTGTGGCATACAGACGGTGCCTCATGCACTGATCCGCATGAATGAAGGCTATGCCTATATCACACGCCGTATTGACCGGGAGATAACGGATGAGGGCGTCTCGCAATATGCGATGGAGGATTTTTGTCAGCTCTCCAATCGGCTGACGCAGGATAAATACAAGGGCTCTTATGAGGGGTGTGGCCGGATCATCGGTAAATATTCAGTGGCGCGGGGATTTGATTTGTCGGAATTGTTTTTGCGGGTCGTAGTTTCTTTTGTGATTGGAAATTCGGATATGCATCTGAAAAATTTTTCACTTCGGGAAACACAGCCGGGCAACCGGCAATTCCGGTTATCGGCAGCCTATGACATGCTGCCGGTCAATATTATTGTTCCACAGGATCAGGAACAGCTCGCACTCACATTAAATGGGAAAAAACGAAATATCCATAAAAAAGATATGGGCGTTTTTGCGGAAGTGAGTGGCATACAGCAAAAAGCGGCGGATCGTATGCTGGGCAAAATCTGTTCTCTGGAAGATAAAATGATTGAGCAGACAAAACAGTCGTATTTGCCGGATGATCAAAAGGAGCAGGTGTGTGAACTGATTGCACACAGGATCGCACAATTAAAATAATTTATGGGTGCTGCATGTTTCATTTACACACGATGAGCAATATAAAAACAAAAGGAGATACTAGGGATGAAGAAAAACATGAAAAAAGCTGCCAGATGGGGACTGATCTCATTTTCTGTGATGGTTCTGTTTTTGGTGGGTGACTGTACAAAAGTGGACGCGGCATCAAAGGCGCAGTATACTTACAAGACGTATGACAAGAGTAAGCCCTATAAAGGGAAAAAGTCCACGATCAAGGATGTGGAGAAATACAAACGTGTCATTTTAAAGGGAGATTCGTACGCTGACGAAAAAGATTAAGAACCGGTTGGTGAAAAAATATTCCAAAGATGCATTTTCAGCGGATGGCCTGGATTCCATATCTGCCGATAAATGTGATTTCTATTTGAAAAAAGGCGGCAAGGCAGTCGTTGTATTTGATAAATACGAGATTTCATACGGCGCAGCCGGAGCGTTCAGTATTACGCTGGATAGTAAATACTAAATAGGAATTCAAGCGGAATTAGTTGCAAACACCTATGCAACAAAAACGATAAAAGGAGACTACAAGAAATGAATGTTACAATCAACTTCCGCAGGCTTTTGCAGCGAAAGCTGGCGGTTTTGCTCTGTCTGGCGATGGTGCTTACGTTACTGCCTGCCGGTATGGTGAAAGCCGACACGGACACAGGCGTGGTCAGTGTCACGGAGTATGGCGGAGAACTGCGGCTGACCGCAGGCGGATCGACGCAGCTGCAGGTGTCGGATACTGTTGTGTATGAGGGCATGAGCTATGCGGTGTCATCGTATACGTTTACCTCCTATAATGAGGAGGTCGCGACGGTGGATCAGACAGGCGCGGTAAAGGCAGTACATACAGGTACGACGGAGATCGTTGTGCAGGTAAATACGAAGCAGAGCCTGACGGGTGGATGGGGTGATTCCGAAGGTTATGACCAGACCGGTAATGACAGCTGGTACACGACGGATGATGAGACAACGCTGTTTGAGGCATACTATGATGTGACCGTACTGCCGGATCTGTCACATGTAAAGATCAATAAGACTTCACAGACCGGATACACCGCAAATCTGTGGGGTGATATGCAGTATACGTTCAAGCTAAAGAGTGCGCAGCCGCTGTCTGAGGATGATGATCTGGTTGTTTTGTCGTACAGTTCATCGAATCCGGATGTCCGTGTGTCGGCAAGTCTGGAAAATAATGTGCTGACGATCATACCTTATGATGCGGGAAAAACGACCGTTACGGTCAGCGTCAACGATCAGAAGCTGTTCAAGCTGAAGATCCAGACGATTCTCGTGAATCTGACGGCAAATTCGGCATTGATGACACCCGGACAGACCAAACAGCTGCGCGTGAAGGGTGGAAAAAATCTGCCCGTGAAGTGGTCATCAAGCAATAAATTGATCGTTTCGGTTTCATCCGACGGAAAACTCACGGCGCGGAAGAATGGAAACGCGGTGATCAAGGCGACAATCGGTGACTGTGCATTTGGCTGTGCGGTATCGGTTGTTTCACCAAGCCGCAAGCAGGCGATCAATCGGGCGATCTACATTGCACAGACCTGCACCTATAGCCAGCCTTACCGTATGCAGGAAAAATACTACGATTGCAGTTCGCTTGTATGGAAAGCATATTCGAAAATCGGCACGAATTTTGGCGGTTCTTACTATGCGCCGGTTGCAGCAGACATCGGAAAATGGTGTGTGACACACAACAAGACGGTTAAGGGTGGTGTGAGCCGGACAAATGTAAACCAGATGAAGCTCAATGCGGGCGATCTGATGTTTGAGACCGGGGCAGAGAATGGCCGTTACAGAGGCATTTATCATGTGGAAATGATTACGGGATACAGTTGTCAGGGATTTGACCGCAAGGGCAGACCCTATTTACTGGTTAAGTGGGCATCCAAGCCGGATGGCTACTATTATCCTGCAAGACAGATGGTTGGCCGCCCGTAAGGGGCGACCGCCATTTGGTATATGATTCGGTCTGTAATTCTAGCCGTGCCATTCTTCGATGACACCACAGGCGATTTTTCCTCCGGAATTTCCGGACGGCTGTGTGGTGAAATCGTCTGCTTTTGCATGTACAACAACGGAGCGTCCGAGCACATCAGCGAGCGACCGCGTTCGGCGGTGCGTCCATCATGACAGCGCAAACCGTATTCGGGTAAGGGAGTTGTTTCATATCGATTGTTCACCAAAACGTGTTTTCATTTATTATATGTATAGAATCTGAGTGGTTTCCTATGAATTGCCCTTGAATATCTTCCATACCGGTGCTATACTTGCACCGGGTAAATTGAGATGAGGATGGTGTGAGATGGATCGTACAAATACAAATACAAAGGCAAAGGGTATTGCCTGCATTATTGCGGCGGCGTTTTTCTTTTCCCTGATGACCGTGATGGTGCATCTGGCGGGAGAATTGCCGACGATGCAAAAGACGCTGTTTCGGAATCTGATTGCAGCGGTCATTGCGTGGATCATGCTGTTTGCGGAGCGCCAGCCGATCCGCATCAGTCATTCGGATCTGCCGGATCTTCTGATGCGTTCGATCTGTGGAACGATCGGTATGATCTGCAATTTTTATGCGATTGACCGTCTGAATATTTCCGATGCAAATATGCTGAATAAGTTGTCGCCGTTTTTTGCGATGCTGATGAGTATTGTGATCTTAAAGGAAAAAGCGGGCAAAAAGGAATGGGCGGTTGTGGCGGTCGCATTTATCGGTGCGCTGTTTGTGATCAAGCCCCGTTTTGATATGGGGACTGTTCCGGCGTTGATCGGTGCACTCGGCGGTTTTGGCGCGGGCGTGGCATATACGTTCGTGCGGAAGCTGGGGAAAAAGGGAGTGACCGGACCGATCGTGGTCATGTTTTTCTCAACGTTTTCGACGTTATTCTGCCTGCCGTTTTTCCTGTTTAGTTATGAGCCGATGTCGCTGCGGCAGCTGCTGTGTCTGTGCGGCGCGGGCTTTACGGCAGCAGGCGGACAATTGGCGATCACAGCGGCGTACACCTATGCGCCCGCAAAGGAGATCTCGGTCTATGACTACACGCAGGTGATCTTTGCAGCGGTCTGGGGATTTTTCATTTTCGGACAGCGCCCGGATGTATTCAGCGTGATCGGATATGTGATTATTATTGCGGCAGCCGTGTATCGGAGCGGGATTATCTCCCGAAGGAAAAACCAAAAAGAGGTACAGGAATGACAGAAAAACAAAATATTCAAAAAATCGTAACATATATTACCGAGGGAGCGAATGACAGACAGCGGCTCGGACTGGAGCTGGAGCATCTGATCTATGATGAAGAGTATCGGGTGATTCCTTATGAGCAGATGGCTGTCTGTCTGGAAGAACTTATGCAGAAGAACGGTGGAAAGCCGTACATGCTGGATGGAAAGCTGCTGGGCGTGGAGGCAGACGGTTATGCGCTGAGCTTAGAGCCCGGCTGCCAGTTGGAGATCAGTATTGAGCCGTTGGAGGATGTGGATGAGATCCGGCGCATCTATGACGGTTTTCGGGCGATCGCAGATCCGGTTTTTGCGGCGTGCGGCTACCAGCTGCACGAGGGCGCGGTGCTGCCGTTTGTCGCATCCGGAGAACAGCCGGTGGAGGAGATCGAATTGCTGCCGAAGGAGCGGTATCGTGTCATGGATGCACATTTTAAACAGAGTGGCACCTGCGGCGCATATATGATGCGTGCGAGTGCATCCACACAGGTATCCGTCGATTTTTCTTCCGAGACGGATGCGCTGCGCAAGGTGCGTATTTTAGAAAAACTCGCGCCGCTCATGATGCTTTTGACGGAGCAGCGCGACGGGATTCCTTTTTCGGAGCGCTGGCAGCCGCATCTGATCCGCAGCCAGATCTGGCGGAATGTCGATCCGGTGCGCTGTGGCTATCTGTCGGATTCGCTGTCCGAGGATTATTCGCTGGAGGCTTATGCGGAGCATATTTATCATGCGGATAGCATTCTGATCCGCGAAAACGGCGTGTTGTATCCGACGCAGGGAAAGAGCGCGGCACAGTGGTACGGTGAGCGTCCGCTGGAGGATGTCGATTATCTGCTGTCGATGTATTTTCCGCATGTGCGCATTAAAAAATATATTGAGTACCGCATTGCGGACAGTATGCCGATCGAGGATGCGGTTGACTATGCGGCGCTGATTCGGACGATGGTTTACAATGAGGAGGTGCTGTGTGCGCTGGAACGGCTGTTTGCGGATGTGTGTACCATACAGCAGCTTGAGGCAGCAGAGGCGGCAGTGATCGCGGATGGCTGGGATGCGGTGATCTATGGCAGACCGGTACTTGAGTGGCTGGATGAGCTATTTGTGTGCATCGACGCAGGGATTTCTGATCCGCAGGAATTAAAACGGATTCACCGGATGCGTCCGCTGCCCCTGTTGGAGTACCAGTATCATGCGATTATCCGCGGAAATGAAGCACTGCATGCTCCGGAGGACCGCGGTATTAAGGACTATCTGAACCAGTCAACGGCAAAATACCACAACCGCGTTGTCGGCACGCTCTATGTGCCGAAGCTGTTTACGCACCGTGAGACGCGTTTGTTTGACCGTTTGATCCGGGAACTGTACGGCATTTTTGATCAGGTGATCGCACATTATGTGCAGGATGCGGACTATCGTGCGCTGTTTGGATTTCCGAAGGAGCTGGAGGAGCTGATCCTTCAGCCGGCGTTGTACACGAGAAATATCCCGATGTCGCGGATTGATCTGTTTTTGAATGAGCAGACCAGTGAGTTTAAGTTCTGTGAGTTCAATACGGATGGAGCGAGTGCGATGAATGAGGATCGTGAGCTGAATGTCGCATTTTCGCACAGTCTTGCCTATCAGGAGTTTGCGAAAACGCATGAATGCCACACGTATGAGCTGTTTGATTCGTGGGTGGATGAAGCGTTGCAGATTTATCGGGAATACGCACATGATGCGCAGGCACTGCCGCGTGTGGCGATCGTGGATTTTTTGGAAAATGCGACGATCAACGAGTTTTATATTTTTAAGGAATCATTTGAGCGTCAGGGCTGTGCGGTGACGGTCTGCGATATGCGTGATCTGCGGTTTGACGGCGAGCGTTGTTATACAGAGGAATTTGGAACAGTGGATCTCGTTTACCGGCGCGCGGTAACCTCTGATATTATGTCGCATATGGAGGATGCGAAAGAGTTTCTGCGGGCGTTCCGAAGCGGTGCATTGTGTGTGCTTGGGGATTTCCGCACGCAGATTGTGCATAACAAGATTTTATATAAGATACTGCACATGGATGAGACGATGCGTTTTCTGACCGCATCGGAGCGTGCGTTCGTGCGCGCACATATTCCGCTGACGATGTCGCTGCATGAGCTGTTTGACGGAAAACATGAGGCGCTGCGCGGGAAAGTGATGAATGAGAAAGACGGCTGGATCATCAAGCCGGAGGATTCCTACGGCTCAAAGGGTGTGCATGCCGGTGTGGAGCTGGATTCGATAGAAGAATGGCAGCAGGCGGTACTGGCGGCAAAAGCCCTGCCGTATGTCCTGCAGGAATTTTGCACACCGTATCGTCTGGATAATATTGTATTCCGACCGGACGGCTGGCATTGGACGGATACGAGTAATCTCACCGGATTGTTCGTGTATAACGGACAGTTCCGAGGAATTTACTCACGGATCAGTTATGAACAGGTGATTTCAACCCAGTATAATGAGATGTCGCTGCCGACGATCATCGTTGACTAGCAGCGTCCGGTGATGATCCACGGTGCGGGCTGCTGCTTGAATGCGTGGTTGCTGCCGAGGATTGATACGGATACCTGAATGGTCTCTGCATCACGGATGCCATATTTTTCCAGCATGGCGGGCAGTGATGCGGCGACATTGAAGTCGAGCGTATAGATCACGACACGCAGATTCGGGTTGAGCTGTGTCAGGTAAGCAAGCTCCTGCTCGGTGCTGGCGGATGCTACGAGAAATACGAGCGAGGGCACCGGACAGCCGGACATGCTGCGCTCGTCAATATGTTCGATGATGTTGACATTGTGCAGGCCGAAATGTCCGACATTGTCCTCCATCGTGGCGCGGTCTGCCTGATTGTACTCGACTGCGGTGACAGATCCCTCGACGGCGATCAGTGCGGATTCGATCGCGATGCTTTCGCCGCTGATGACACAGATGTCATCGGTCGGTGCGACGTTCATTTTGCTGAGGATGATCGCGCGGATCTCGCTGCCGACATAGTGGATCGAACCGCGCTGGAACAGCTCGTTTGCAAGTCCGATCTTGGCGGTGTTGCGCGCGTTCGGATTGATGATGAGCATGGCGGCGGATGCGTTGATGCCGCGGTTGATCATGTCTTTTACATAATTGTGCAGGATCTGACCGGACGGGCTGGAACCCTCGTTGTACCATACCTCGCACTCGCCGAGCCCTGCATCCCACAGACGGTAGAAGATGTCATCGACACCGGCATTGGTGAATACCATGGTCGTTTTGTGTGCTTCTACGGTGGGAATGACGTTTTTATTCTTTTTTGTGATGTCAATCATTTTTACATGCTCGAGGTCTACGTTCGTATTCTGCGAATAATATTGCAGCCAGCTAATGATGACATCGTTGGTAAATATCTGTTTTTCTAAAACCTGCTTGTCCATACAAAAACCTCCCGTATACATGATTCGTTGTCTATATTTTAACCGACTCATACCTATACTGCAAGAAAAAAGCACGAAATCTTGTGGTAATTTGCATAGACATAATTTTATTAAATTGCAATTTGTATATTTATACGCTATAATTAAGTTCAGTTATGTAACGCACGAAAGTGTATGAAAATAAAAAAGGAGAATAGTTATGAGACAACACAAAAGAAAAATCATAGGTTTTCTGTCTGTATTTGCGTTGCTGTGTGTGATCGCTCCGATGGTTACACGTGCGGCGGATGCAGGCGGAGAGAGTGAACCGGCAGTATATGCTACAGCATGGGCGCTGCTCCCTGCGGTCGTAGCGATCGCACTGGCACTCATCACAAAGGAGGTATACAGCTCGTTATTTATCGGTATCGTAGTCGGTGCGCTGCTGTATGCGGATTTTGGATTTGAAGGTACTGTATTGCATGTATTTAACGGTGGATTGATCTCCGTATTGTGTGACAGCTACAATATGGGTATCCTGATTTTCCTTGTTCTGCTCGGAACGATGGTAGCGCTCATGAACAAGGCAGGCGGTTCCGCAGCATTCGGACGCTGGGCTGGCGATCATATCAAGACACGCGCCGGTGCACAGCTGGCTACGATTCTGCTCGGGGTACTGATTTTTATTGATGATTATTTTAACTGTCTGACTGTCGGCAGCGTGATGCGTCCCGTGACAGACAAACACAATGTATCCCGTGCAAAGCTGGCATATCTGATTGATGCGACAGCTGCACCGGTCTGTATCATTGCACCGATTTCTTCATGGGCGGCGGCAGTCAGCGGCTTCGTAGAGGGCGAGGATGGTCTGGCACTGTTTGTCAGTGCGATTCCGTATAACTATTATGCGATTCTTACAATTGTGATGATGGTAGCGATGGTACTGATGAAGATCGAGTTTGGCTCTATGGCAGTTCATGAGCAAAATGCTAAAAACGGAGATCTCTATACGACACCTGATCGTCCATATGCCAATATTCAGGCGGAGGAAAAGCCGGATGCCAAGGGCAAGGTGATCGATCTGGTGATCCCGATCATCTGTCTGGTTATCTGCTGTGTCATCGGAATGATCTATACCGGTGGATTTTTCTCGGGAGAGAATTTTGTGTCAGCATTCTCTAACAGTGATGCATCCGTAGGACTGGCACTCGGCAGCTTCTTCGGTCTGATCATCACAGTTGCATTATATCTGGTACGCAAGGTATTGAATTTCAAGGAGTGCATGGATTGTCTTGCGGACGGCTTCAAGGCGATGGTTCCGGCGATCCTGATTCTGACATTTGCATGGACCTTAAAGGCGATGACTGATTCACTCGGTGCAAAGGAGTTCGTAGCGACACTCGTATCAAACAGTGCCGGCAGCTTTATGAATTTCCTGCCCGCAGTGATTTTCCTGATCGGCTGTTTCCTCGCATTCGCGACAGGAACGAGCTGGGGTACATTCGGTATCCTGATTCCGATTGTTGTAGCTGTATTCCAGGATACGAACCATTCACTGATGATCATTTCGATTTCTGCATGTATGGCAGGTGCGGTATGCGGCGACCACTGTTCACCGATCTCCGACACGACGATTATGGCATCTGCGGGTGCGCAGTGTAACCACGTGAACCATGTGTCCACACAGCTGCCGTATGCGATCGTAGCGGCTGCCGTATCATTTGTTTCTTATATCATTGCGGGATTTGTACAGAATGCATGGATCTGTCTGCCGATCGCGATCGTGCTGATGCTGGCAGTGCTGTTCCTGCTCAAAAATGTACATTCGCAAAAGGTGGAGTAACAGCGTTTTACGATAAATTGAAAGTGTAAAAAATAGCGTCTTGACACATTACGTGTATGGTGCTACTATCATAACGAACAGAAACGAATAAATTCTTCGGGGCGGGGTGTAATTCATAAACCCTGAAACCATTGAAAATAGGCACTTCTAGGTATCAGAAAATGGTTTTGTATGCCAATTGTATACCAATAGGAAAAAGAGCCTTTATATGACAATAGAATATTAGGACATCTAAATAAGTCCATATACTTGTATTTATTATGAGTATGTGGGCTTATTTTAGTGCCTTAAAAACGAAAGACACACAAATACCCACTAATGGTCATAAAGTGCCTATATGAGCCACAGAGAGCGTCACAGAGCCTTTATATGACCGAAATAAGAAATACGCATTTCATTGGAAGAATTACAAGGAGGAATTGAATGTTTGGAACAGTAACAAAGTATTTTAGAGAAAAAGGTTATGGATTTATCCGTGGAGAAGATGGTAAATCATATTTTATTCATAATTCTAATTTGGATGATGAATATATTGAATCGGGATATTATGTATTCTTCAGACCATTTGTAAATGACAGGAGCGATTATAACGCAGGTGACATAACTGTAATTGATGCACCAGAGAGGAACAGACAGCATGGCAAAAGCAATAAATAATATGGATGATTTGGCTATTGCATTGCAGCCAGTAATGAAGAAGATGGTTGACAATATGGCGAATAGAGTATATGAGACATTGAATTTCTTTCTACAGAGATATTACGATTCATATGATCCGATTTATTATCGTAGACAGTATGACTTCTTGAGATCTGGTTTTAAAGTTGATGCAAGAATTGTCAGAGGTAAGGCGGTAGCATCGGTTTATATTGATGTGGATTATATGAGTAATTACTATGGTGTAACTGGTCAACAGGTCGCAACATGGGCGAATGAAGGTCTGCATGGTGGAAAGAATTTAGCATCTAATACACCTCATGTATGGGATGAAACAATGGCAAATACTGTAGACAATAGAGCATTGGTAAGAGATACAGTTGCTTATTTAAGAAGTCAAGGATTCACAGTCAGAGTATAAGGAAGGAGGATTGACACAATGAGATTACTTAAACAGGATGTAATAAACAAATTAGCTGAAAAGACAGGCTTATATAAAAAAGATGTACGAGCTGTATTAGATTCATTCCATGAGTTAGTCTATGAAGAATTGGACGCAGATAATTCAATTCTTATCACAAATCTTTTTAAGGTTGAGCCAATAACAGTTGATTCAAGAAAAAGATACAGTCCGTATGTGGATGATAATTACTATATTGATAAAGAGCATAGGAATGTAAAAATTACCCCTAGTACAAATCTTATTGACAGTGTAAAGAAAACAGAAAGTAAAGGATGATTAAAATGGAATATATTAAGAATTTAGAAGAGAAGAAAAGGATAATCCAGTTATTAACTATCTCTATGTGTTCAGCACCAATGACACCGAGTAAGAATTTTATATTGTCACAGTGGTATAAGAGATGGGGAGATTTTGGCAGAGGTAAAACAATATTAAGACTGTATAAAGGTCATTTGGTTAAAACAAAAGGACAGGCAAGACTAGACGGTGATAATTGTGTCTTTGAATTTCCAGAACTTGATGCAATATTACAAGATACGGTTGATGAATATGTAAACAAATATGCCCATAAAGCAAGTAACAAAGCTACTTTTCGTAAAAATATTAAAATTTTTGCCAGAGATTTAGAAACATACAGAGAGGCGTGCGCAGATAATCTCAACAAGATATTACAAGAGAGTGGAAGTAAATATGTTGCCCAAAATACAAGTTACTATTTAAAACATTACAAAAGTGGTCATCTTACAAAGGGATTTATGGATCTTGCAAAGTATTCTTTGATTTACGATGGGAAGAAACTGTATAGCGGCACATATGACGATGTATTGCGATTTCTTGGAAAGGGGAACAAGTGAATTACAATCGGCACATACACCGATTCAAAAAATATGATGGATATTTCCCAACAGGCAGGAAGTAAAAGAAAGTCTGTATCAGAGATCAAGAATATCTAACGTGCAATTCTACACATTTCTCAATATGAGAAATTGAATAACACGACTGCTGCATATAGTGTTTATTAAGGGGAACGAATTTTAGTTTACCTTTATTTCTTGACCTCTGATTTATCAAAAAGGAGGACTATGATTAGTGAAGATAAAGAAACAAAAATATGTAAGAAATGTGGGAGGAAACTTCCATTAGATAAATTTGGAATAAACCATAGTTATACAAGAAATATGTGTAAAGAGTGTTTCAATGAAGGAATGCGAGAAAAGCGTTATCAACAAAGACTGTCTGATGGCTTGGAAATATACCATAAAGATAAGTCTATGAAGATACAGAGGAAATATAAGAAACCATATCATTTTCAGATATTGTATAGGTCGGAATCTGGTATTCCGAATATTGCAAAAGATGAAGTATTTGTGCGTTTATTTGACTATAAAACTGTATGGACTTCCAATTATGGCAGGATAATTGAGAGATTGGATAATGGCACATATCAGCTTGTAAAAGGTGTATATTCAAGAGCCACAAAGGAATTGACCTATACACTTGACAGGAATGTTTATTTCAAGTCTAAGAACAGATGGGGATATAGGAAAGAGAAGGTAACTGCCAGTGACCTTGTAATTCAGATGTTTGTTGTCAACTATGACATGAAAAATAATACTATGGTATGGCATAAGAACAATGATACAAAGGATAATTACTACAAGCATTTATTCCCAATCACCGACAAACAGTACAATGAGATTTTGAGAGTGCATGAACAGGATGGAGCAATTACAGATAAACAGATTATGGAGATTGTCAATGCGGTAGAGTTTAAGCCCAATGATTGGAAACCTTGGTACAATAAAAGAACTTATGAAGGTGTCGGATATGTCGGAGGAGATATTGATTATGAATCATACTCATTTATCAAGTGGAAAAATATGATCCAAAGGTGCTACAGTGATGTTGTGCATAAATTAAAACCTTATTACATGGATAAGGAAGTTTGTATTGAATGGCAGAACTACCAGAATTTCAAGCTATGGTTTGACGCACATTATATTCCTGGAACTAAGGTTGATTTGGACAAAGACCTTCTCTATAAGGAAGGCAATATATACAGTCCAGAAACGTGTGCATTTATGACGCATTTCTTGAATACAGTGTTTGAAGATAGAGGAATTGAAAGTAATATTCAACAGAACGATGATGGTACATATTCAGTATCAATGAATGTACTTAATAAGAAAATGGATATAGGTGTATTCGATTCAGAGGAAGATGCTCACAGCGGATTCATAGATGGCAAGATTGATTATATTTGTGACCTTGCAGAAAAGTGTAAGGGTAAAGTGCCAGATTATGTGTATGAAGGTATGCTGAATTATAAAATTGAAATTGACTAATAATCGGAGGTGGCAGATTTAACCCTGCTGCCTCTTTGCAGTTTATAAGGAGAAAAAAGGAATTATGGCGTATATAAAGGTCAAAGATAGAAGAAGATTTGAACGAAAAGAGTTCAGAGATTACATAAAGTTATCAGATGATAAAGTGCTTGACACAAAGAAAAACAATATAGATTTGCTTGGTGATGATGAAGTGTTTGTACAGATTGAAGATACACAACACTATTGGATTTCAAGCCATGGCAGACTTACAAACAATATGAGGAAAGATAAAACATTTTTCTTTCATAAGATGGACAGCGGTAATCCAGAGAGAAGCGTGCATTGGACGATTGTAACTTATGACATTGACGGAACAGCTTTACATGAAGAGACAAGTCCAGAGATACTTGTGGCAAAGTATTTCTTAATCAAGCCGACAGGATGTAATAAAGTATGGCATATAGACGAAAATATGAATAACAACTACTACAAAAATCTGATGTATGTATCTGCGGAAGAGTATGAGTTGTTGAGAAAGCACGTTAAAACAGTTGCGGAGCTTGGCAGAGAGCAGGAATATTATGATTACAATACTGTCAAGGGCAATCCAGCTTATTCTATATGGGCTGGTATTTATGCAAGGTGTTATGGTGGCAGTTCGTTATTGGTGAATCAGTGCTACGAGGATGCATATATGTGTGATGAGTGGAAGATGTTTTTTGTCAAGTACTTTTCCCTGAAAAAAGCGTCAAAATTCCCTGTTT
>CALBJL010000039.1 GCA_937893485.1 uncultured bacterium
ACCTGCGTTCGAGAGCAATGGAGCGACCGGAAAGATCGTTGTAGCAGGTTCTTCATCTGTAACACCTGTTATGGAGAAGTTACAGGAGGCATATCTGGCAATCAACAGCGGTGCGCAGATTGAGCTTCAGGAGAGCGATTCTACAACCGGTATGACTCAGGCAATCGACGGAACCTGCGACATCGGAATGGCAAGCCGTGATTTAAAGGACAGCGAGTTAGAAGCAGGACTGACACCTACAGCAATTGCAATGGATGGTATCTGTGTCATCGTAAACAATGCAAATGATATTACGGATCTGACAATTGATGAAATCGCAGCGATCTTCAAGGGAGAGCGCACAGAATGGTAAAAGAAAAAATCATGAAGGCAGTATTCTTCGCCACCGCATGTATCAGCATACTTGCGGTGGGGTTGATCTGCATTTTCCTGTTTGCAAACGGCATGCCGGGTATCCGGGAAATCGGATTATTCAAGTTCCTCTTTGGAACTGTCTGGCGGCCGGGAAATGGTGATTATGGCATTCTGCCGATGATACTTGGCAGCTTGTACGTCACAGCCGGAGCAATCATTATCGGTGTGCCGATTGGTATACTGACAGCGGCGTTTCTCGCACAGTTTTGTCCGGCGAAATGGTATCCGGTGATCAAGGCAGGTGTGGAGTTGATGGCGGGTATTCCCTCAGTTGTATATGGCTTTTTTGGATTGGTCGTAATCGTACCTTTTGTGCGGAATGTGATCGGTGGCAAGGGTTACAGTATTTTGACGGCGAGTATTTTACTTGGAATTATGATCCTCCCTACGATTGTAAATGTCTCAGAATCTGCGATCCGCGCTGTACCGAAAAACTATTACGAGGGATCGCTGGCACTTGGGGCAACCCATGAGCGCAGTGTGTACCGCATGGTACTTCCAGCTGCCAAATCCGGTATCTTCGCAGGTGTGATCCTCGGAATCGGCCGTGCGATCGGTGAGACAATGGCGGTGATCATGGTAGCTGGAAATCAGCCCGCGATGCGTGCACCGAACGAATTGCTCAAGGGTGTATGTACATTGACAGCAAATATCGTTATAGAGATGGGATATGCACAGGATTTGCACCGGAAAGCACTGATCGCTACAGGTGTCGTGCTCTTTGTGTTTATTCTTATTATCAATATCAGTTTTAGTCTGGTGAAACGAAAGGTGGTACGTGAGTCATGACAGTGGTTGCCAATGATGAAAAATCTTATGAAAAAATCATTGCAAAAAACAGAATCACAGCAAATATTCTGCGTGCAGTTACGATTGCGGCAGCACTGCTTACGATACTCGTACTTGGATTTCTGATCGTATATATACTGGTGAAGGGTGTCCCGCATCTGACACCGGAGCTGTTTGCGTGGGAGTATGATTCGGAAAACGTATCGATGATGCCCGCGTTGATCAATACGATTGAGATCGCAGTTCTCACATTATTGCTGGCGATCCCCTGCGGCATCGGGGCAGCGATTTATCTCGTGGAATATGCAAATGCAAAAAACCGGATGATTCCGTTTATCCGCATGACGGCAGAGACACTGACAGGTATTCCGTCGATCGTGTATGGATTATTCGGTATGCTGTTTTTCAACCGCTTTTTTGGTATGTCGATCATGTCCGGTGCGCTCACGCTGGCGATCATGGTATTGCCGGTCATTATGAGAACAACGGAGGAGGCGCTCATCGCGGTGCCGAAGAAATACCGTGAAGGTAGCTTCGGTCTGGGTGCCGGAAAGCTGCGCACGATCTTTCGCATTGTGCTTCCGGCTGCACTGCCCGGCATTTTTTCGGGTATTGTGCTCTCGGTCGGACGTATCGTCGGAGAGACTGCAGCGCTGATCTATACAGCGGGTACATTTACAAAGGTAGCAACTTCACTGGGGGCTTCCGGACGTACACTGGCGGTACATATGTATCTGCTCTCCAAAGAGGGACTCAATACCGATCAGGCGTATGCGACGGCGGTTGTACTGCTTGTGCTCGTGATTGCGATCAATTTTGTAGCTGGCAGGATCGTGAGGGGCAGACAACAGGATTAAAAGATTTGTTTGTTGGGATTGTACATGCTGCGTGCTTGAGCTATACTAATAAGAAAAGACTTTATAGATAAAAATCAGGCAGGTGGTACAATGAAGACAGGTTTAGTGTTAGAAGGCGGTGCGATGCGGGGAATGTATACCGCAGGCGTGCTGGATGTATTTATGGAACATGGGCTTCTGTTCGATGGCATCATTGGTGTCTCGGCAGGAGCCTTGTTTGGTGTGAATTATCTGAGCGGACAAAAGGGGCGTGTGATCCGCTATAACAAACGCTACAATGCAGATAAAAATTATCTTGGACTCCGTCCGCTACTTCGCACGGGCAATATCGTGGATACGGAGTATGCGTACCACAGGGTACCGTGTGAGCTGGATGTATTTGACGACGCTGCCTACCGTGCGAGCGGCGTGCCGTTTTATGCGGTCGTTACAAACATGGAGACGGCGCTGCCGGAGTACATACAGATCAAAAGTGTGTTTGAGCAGATGGATGTGCTGCGCGCGTCCGGCTCAATGCCGTTTGTCTCCCGACCGGTAGAGATTGACGGAAAAAAATACCTCGACGGGGCGGTCACAGACAGTATTCCGTTTGAGCATTTTATGGAAATGGGCTATGACCGGCTCATCGTCGTGCTGACAAAACCGGCGGGCTATGTCAAGAAGCCGATTCCGGCGATTCTGCCGCGGCTGTATTATGCCAAGGAGTATCCGAAGTTTGCCAGCCGCGTCTGGCAGCGTCATGTGATGTATAATCAGACGATGCAGCGGCTGGAATATCTCGAAAAGCAGGGACATCTGATCGTGCTGAGGCCGTCACAGACCATCCCGATCAGCCGTACCGAAAAGAACCCGGACAAGCTGCAGGCGCTCTACGATGTCGGCGTGCGTGATGCGCGTGGATGCATGGAGCAGGTACGGGAGTTTTTAGGGAAAAAGAGGTAAAAGGCATAAAAGCATACAGAATACAAAAAACGTCTGTTTTTCACTGAAAAACGGGCGTTTTTTTACGCTCATTTTACATACATTTTACGAGTACATGATAACGGATTTTACATAGCACAGATATAATGGGTAACATGAAAAGAAAAAGGAGCACAGACATGGCAGATAAATTTAGTGTCGAGCATTTGGATCTGTATTATGGTGATTTTCATGCATTAAAAGACATAAACATGACATTACCGGAACATGAAGTGACTGCTTTCATCGGGCCGAGCGGATGTGGAAAATCGACATTTTTAAAGACGTTAAACAGGATGAATGATCTGGTAGAAAACTGCAGGATCACAGGAAAAATATTGTTAAATGATACGGATATCTATCAGCAGATGAATGTGAATCTGCTGCGCAGGAGAGTGGGTATGGTATTCCAGAGCCCGAATCCGTTCCCGATGAGCATTTATGACAATATCGCATACGGACCGCGTACACACGGTATTAAAAATAAAACACAGCTTGATGAGATCGTGGAGCGCTCACTCAGTCAGGCGGCAATCTGGGATGAACTCAAAGACCGGTTGAAAAAATCGGCACTTGGGCTATCTGGAGGACAGCAGCAGAGACTTTGCATTGCGCGTGCGCTGGCAGTTAATCCGGAGGTAATCCTCATGGACGAGCCGACCTCTGCGCTCGACCCGATCTCGACCTCTAAGATTGAGGATCTGGTAATGGAATTAAAGAAAGATTATACGATCATTATAGTTACACACAACATGCAGCAGGCGACGCGAGTCTCTGACCGTACGGCGTTTTTTCTGCTCGGTGAGGTGGTAGAGTATGACCGCACCGAGACATTATTCTCAATGCCGAAGGATAAGCGCACGGAGGATTATATTACCGGTCGGTTCGGTTAAGATAGACCGGGAATGACGGGTGCAAGCGTATATAAGGAGATGATAGATAATGCCTAGAAAAAATTTTACAAAACAGTTAGAACAACTGAATGATCAGATGATTACGATGGGCTGTATGATTGAAAATACGATCAGTATGGCGATCAAGGCACTTGCCGAGCAGAATGTAGAATTGGCGGAGGAAGTTATTGCCTCCGATTATGAGATTGATACACAGGAGCGGAATATTGAGCAGATGTGCTATAAGCTGCTGCTCATGCAGCAGCCGATGGCGAGCGATCTGCGTATCGTGTCCGCGACAATGAAAATGATCACGGATATGGAGCGGATCGGGGATCACGGAGAGGACATTTCGGAGCTTACGATCCGAATGGCAGGAAAACCTTATCTGCAGGAGATTACCGACATCGAGCAGATGGCAACCGAGGCGACCAGGATGGTGACAAACAGTGTGGATGCCTATGTCAACCGTGATATCACACTCGCGCGTGAAGTCATTGCGGCGGATGATATCGTGGATGAGTTGTTTGACCGGGTGAAATTAAACATTATTGAGGAACTGCGTACCGGAACAAGTGACGGGGAGCAGGCGACGGATCTGCTTATGGTTGCAAAATATTTCGAGCGGATTGGTGACCATGCGACGAATATCGCAGGCTGGGTGATCTTTTCACTGACCGGGGAGCATGAATAAAAACAGTGTAAAAGGAGGAAGCATTATGATAAGCATTCAAAGTGTAGTCCTATTTGCAAAAATTTTATTGCTGGCAGCAGCCTGTGTAGGAATTGTATGGTTCGGTTACTGGTATCGGGAGCATGTATCATAACTGTGAAGGCAGACAGCTAGTCTCGTATTTTTTAAACGAATAAAAATTTACATAGATTTTACATAAATTATTCTTGCATTTTACATAAGTGATTTACGATGAAACAGAATTGTAAATCATAAGAGAAAAGCAAGGAGTAAAATTATGAATATTTTCGGGTTTCTCACCATGCTTGGTGGGCTGGCATTGTTTTTGTATGGAATGAACACAATGGGAGACGGTCTGGCAAGAATGGCGGGCAGCCGTCTGGAACAGATTCTGGAGAAACTGACCAGTACGCCGATCCGTGCGGTGCTGCTCGGCGCTGCGGTGACAGGCGTGATCCAGAGTTCTTCTGCGACGACAGTCATGGTGGTCGGCTTTGTCAATTCCGGAATTATGAAGCTGTCGCAGGCAGTTGGCATCATCATGGGAGCCAATATCGGTACGACAGTGACTTCATGGATTCTCAGTCTCTCCGGTATAGAGGGTGACAGTCTGTGGGTTCAGATGCTGAAACCCAGTTCATTTTCACCGATACTGGCGCTCGTCGGTGTTGTATTTCTGTTGTTTTTAAAGGATGAAAAGAAAAAGGATATCGGAACAGTAATGCTCGGCTTTGCGGTGCTCATGTTCGGTATGGAAACGATGAGTGGTGCGGTGAAACCGCTGGCAGATGTGCCGGAGTTTACGCACCTGTTTGTCGCGTTTAAAAATCCGGTTCTCGGGATGCTTGTCGGTGCAGTACTCACTGCCATTATTCAGAGTTCTTCCGCGTCCGTAGGTATTCTGCAGGCGATGTGTGCGACCGGGGCGGTCAGCTTTGGTGCGGCGATCCCGATTATCATGGGACAGAATATCGGCACGTGTGTGACTGCGCTCATATCATCAATCGGAGCCAGCAGAAATGCCAAGCGCGCGGCACTCGTGCATCTGTATTTCAATCTGATCGGCACGACGATCTTTATGGTCGTTTTCTATACGCTGAATGCGTTTTTAAATTTTGCATTTCTGGATTCGGCAGCAAATGTAGCAGGAATTGCGATTGTGCATACAACCTTTAACGTTGCGGCTACGGTTGTGCTGCTTCCCTTTTCTAAGGGACTGGAGCGTCTGGCAGTGCTCACGATTCCGGATAAACATACGGATGCCGATGAGCCGGATCAGAAACCGCAGACAGCGGATGTGGACGAGGGTATGAAGCTGTTGGATGAGCGATTCTTGGATCACCCTGCTTTTGCGGTTGCACAGGCAAAGACAGCAGCAGTTGATATGGCAAAACTCGTAAATGAAGCATTAACACTTGCTATTCCGCTGTATCAGGATTATGATAAGAAAAAGGTGCAGACGATCTGTGACATTGAGAAGCGTGTCGATCAGTATGAGGATGTGCTTGGCACTTATCTTGTGCGGCTGTGTGCCAAGCCGTTAGCGGAGCATGACAATCATGTGCTGACAACGCTGCTGCACAACATCAGTGATCTGGAGCGCATGGCAGACCATGCGGTGAATCTGGCTCAGAACGCACAGCGCATGAAAAATGAAAAGGCGGATTTCTCGAAAAAAGCACAGGCAGAGCTGCAGCTGTTTTCTTCTGCGATGCATGAGATTCTGTCGCTGACCTTTATGGTATTTGAAAATGAGGACGCAGAGCAGGCGGCAAAGATCGAACCGCTTGAGGAAGTCATTGATGATCTGAAAGAGGAGATCCGCACGCGGCATATCAGACGTCTTGCAAAAGGAAAATGTACGATTGAGCTGGGCTTTGCGCTGACCGATATCGTGACGAATTACGAGCGCATAGCAGACCATTGTTCCAATATTGCGGTTGCAGTCATTCAGATGGACGAAAAGGAACATGATGTGCATAAATATCTCGGACAGGTCAAGACGCAGGATCCGCAGTTTGCGCAGATGTATCGCATGTATAAGGAGAAGTATTTATTAAATTAAAAAAGGATGATAACATGGCAACGATTTATGTAGTAGAGGATGATCAGAATATTCGGGAGATCGAGAGTTTTGCATTGAAAAATTCCGGTTATGAGGTGGAGGATTTCGCGTGTGCAGCCGACTTTTACAAGCGGCTTGAACGCGTGCTGCCGGATCTCGTGTTGCTCGATATCATGCTGCCGGATCGGGATGGACTTGATATCTTAAAGGATCTGCGTGCGCGTGTGGAGACAAGACGGCTGCCGATCATCATGGTTACGGCAAAGACGACTGAGATCGACAAGGTTAAAGGACTCGATCAGGGTGCGGATGATTATCTCGCCAAGCCGTTTGGCGTGATGGAGCTGATCTCGCGTGTCAAAGCGTTGCTGCGCCGCACCAGTGGGCTTCAGGAGGATGCCGTATTGCAGTTTCAGGGTCTGCAGATGGATCTAGAGAAGCACCGCGTGCGTGTGGAGGGTCAGACGGTCGAGCTGACCTTTAAAGAGTTTGAACTGCTGCGTATTTTTATGCAGAATGCGGGGATCGTATTGCAGCGCGAAACACTGATGAATAAAGTGTGGGGAACCGATTACGAGGGCGAGAGCCGCACGCTCGATATGCATATCAAGACGCTGCGCCAGAAGATCGGTGATTATGGAAACCATATCAAGACTGTGCGCAATGTCGGTTACCGGCTGGAGTAATTGTTTGGGGACACATACATGAAAAGAAAAATCAATGCGCGCTTTGTATTGCTGACAGTGATGTCTGTCGTCCTGACACTGATACTGGCGACGATGGCATATTATGAATTATTTAAAAAAGAAGTGCTTGCAGATCTGCGTTCATATACCTATGTGCTGCAGCATGCGCACGTGTTTGATGATCTTACGGCTGTGCAGGAATATACACTGTCCGATACCGATGTGCGTATCACGCTGGTCGATCCGGACGGGGCGGTGCAGTATGACAGTCAGGCGGATGCTGTGGGCATGGATAATCACGAGAACCGCCCGGAGATCGAACAGGCACTGAAAAATGGTTACGGTGAGGCAATCCGCCACTCGGATACGATCGACCGTAATCTTTTTTATTATGCGCTGCGTCTGGATAACGGTTCTGTTTTGCGTGTCGGAAAGGAGAGCGGCAGTATCTGGTCGGTATTCGCGAGTATTTTTCCGTGGATTTTCGGCATTGGTATCCTGCTTATAGAGATCGGGCTGATTTTATCCCACTATCTGACGCTGCAGCTCTTAGAACCGATCGAGCGGATGGCAAACGATATGGATCATCTGGATTCTATGACTGTGTATAAGGAAATGATTCCGTTTACGACCAAGATCCGTAAACAGCATGAGGATATTATAAAAAATGCGAAAATGCGGCAGGACTTTACGGCAAATGTTTCGCATGAGTTGAAAACGCCGCTTACTTCGATTTCCGGTTATTCGGAACTGATTGAAAATGGGATGGCGACTGATGCTGATGTTGTGCGCTTTGCCGCCGAGATTCATAAAAATTCCATGCGTCTGCTCACCCTGATCAATGATATTATCCGTCTGTCAGAGCTGGATGTATCGGAGCAGACACTTATGACGCAGGAGGTAGATCTGTATGAGATTGCGAAAACCTGTGTCAATATGCTCCAGATCAGCGGAGAGAAGCATGATGTATCGATCAATCTGTATGGAACGAGCTGTATCATCAATGCAAACCGTGAAATGATGGAGGAACTCGTCTACAACCTGTGTGACAATGCGATCCGCTATAACAATGCAGGCGGCAGTGTAAGCGTGTGGGTTACGAGGGAGAAGGAGCATGTGGTACTGGCAGTCAACGATACCGGTATTGGCATTCCAAAGGAGGATCAGGAGCGTATTTTTGAGCGGTTTTACCGCGTGGATAAGAGCCGCTCCAAGTCGACCGGAGGCACCGGACTCGGGCTTGCGATCGTCAAGCATATCGTGGAACAGCACGGCGCAAAGCTGGAGGTCGAGAGCAGGCTCGGCGAGGGCACACAGATCCGGGTCATTTTTTAATAGTTGTAACAGTTCAGCCATGGCTTAAAAAACGAGGACATCATGCTTGCATGAATGGAATCGTTTTATAAGCCATGAGGTGAGCGCCGGATTATGAGCAAAGTTAACTGCGAAGCAGTGGGAAAACGCCGGAAGGCGTCTTTGCGAATGGTGCGGGCTGAACTGTTACTAACAGTTTTCCTTGTGCGCGAAAAAATATTTACGATTGGCGGTTTCTGATGTATGATAGCTATGTATATCTGAGATCCGGTGTATTATGGATTCTGGAAAGTGACAAATGTGAAGATTACTTTAGAGACAGGTAAAAGGAGGACTTACGATGAAATTATATATGCCGACAAAGGTTTTATTTGAGCGGGGCTGCGTCAGGGCGCATGGAGCGGAACTGCAGGTGCTTGGCAGCAAGGCAATGATCGTGACCGGAAAACATTCCAGCCGCATCAACGGTTCACTTGCTGATGTGGAGGCTGTACTGACGGAAAACGGTCAGCCGTATGTGATTTTTGACGAGATTGAGGAGAATCCTTCGGTAGAGACGGTTGCCCGTGCTGCGCAGATTGCAGTGGCGGAAAAGGTCGATTTTTTCGTGGCAATCGGCGGTGGTTCACCGATGGATGCGTCCAAAGCGATCTCTATTTTATGCAGACATCCGGAGGCGATCGCGGAGGCAGAGAAGCATTTATATGATAAAACACCGATGGACGGTTATCCGATCGCAGCAGTGCCGACGACATCCGGCACCGGATCAGAGGTCACACCGTATGCGATACTGACACTGCACAGCAGACACACAAAGCAGTCGATTGCACAGCATCTGTTTGCACAGGTCGCATTTGTGGATGCAGGGTATCTGCGCACATCTTCCTATGCGAATATGGTGAGCACCTGTGTGGATGCGCTGGCGCATCTGATTGAGTCGTATCTGAATACAAATGCGAACGAGCTGAACCGCATGTATTCCGCAGAAGGGCTGCGTGTCTGGGGAGCGGTTAAGGAGGCGCTTTTACCGGAGCTGGCAAAGGCGGCAGATGGCAGTATGACGCTCGCAGATGAGACCCTTGATGCGTTTATGCGTGCATCCGTGATCGCCGGAATCGCGATCACACATACCGGAACGAGCATTCCGCATGGGCTGAGCTATCCGGTGACCTATGAGATGGGCGTGCCGCACGGCAAGGCAGTCGGCTATTTCCTGCCGGGATTTTTGCGTGCCTACGAGAACCGTGAGGATGTGGCACGTGTGATGGAGCTGCTCGGTTTTGATGGTCTGGATGCATTTTGCAGCTATTTAGAGCAGTTGATCGGACGTCCGCAGGTAGCGCAGGAACTGTGGGAGCATGATGTGGAGCTGCTCATGTCGAATCCGGCGAAGTTGAAAAACTATCCATATGAGATGACTACAGAAATTTTGAGGAATTTCCTCTAAAATGATAAGCCTCGGAAGTGATTTCCGGGGCTTTTTATGTTATGATAGTGCAATGGACATGGATACAAAGCGAAGGAGCAGGCAAAATGAAAGCAGAAAACGCATTTAAAGAATTGGAATTTGAGGGAGCAGAATCATTCCCGCAGATCGAGGAACTGAATATTATCAGCGGCGGCTGCCATCTGTACGGCTATTTACTCACGCCGGACAGACGCTATGAGAAGCCGTACCCGACGGTGATCATGTCGCATGGTTTTCCGGGTTATACGACGAACAACGATCTCGAGCTTGCGCTCATGCGGATGGGCTGCGTGGTGATCCATATGAATCACAGAGGCGCATGGGGCAGTGAGGGCAATTATCTGTTCACAAATCTCAAGGACGATCTGATCGCAGTCGCAAAATGGGCGCATAATCCGGCGATTGCGGAGCAGTATGATATTGATACCGAACACATTTTTTTCGTCGGACACAGTATGGGCGGAATGACCGTTTTGAACGCCACCAAGGAGCTGCCATTTATCAAAGGCGTGGTTGCGATGGCGGCGTATGACATCGGTGCGGCATTCCGTTTTCACCTCGAAAAAGACCTGTTTCTGATGATCGAGACGGAAGGACAGTGTCTGAAAATGAACTCCGCAAGTGAAGTGTATGAAAATGCACTCGAACATTATCACGAGCTGGGCGTGTGCAATGGCTATGAGAAGCTGATCGACCATCAGGTGCTTTTGATCGAGGCAAAATACGATACCGTCGCACCGCCAGATCAAATGCTGAAACCACTGGCAGATAAGCTGGCAGCGGAGAGTGAGCGCTTTTCCTATGTGGCGGTCAATGGAAATCACAGCTTTACCGGACAGCGGATGGAGCTGACAAGGATCGTGGGCGAATGGCTGGAGCAAAACACGAAGGTTTCTGTATGAAATGTGTGAAACTGACAAAACTGCCGGAGTATGAGCAGGTAAGGCGGATTCTGGGTGACCGGAATCCGGAGTCGGCGGATGCGTGGTATCCGTGCTATGAAAGGCAGCTTGGACAGTTGTTCGCACAGGTGCAGCCGGTCGCTTATGTGGCGCGGGTTACGGCGGATGAGACATTGGCGGGTTATGGGATCGCTGTGGGCTGTGAGCTGTTAGCCGTTGTGCTGACACTCGGCAGAGCAGGCGCGGATGAGGTGCGAAGGTTGTGCACACACGGAGAACACTTAGACGCACTGGTGTCCGATGCGCTGCAAAGTGCGTGGCTGTTTGCGGCGGATCATGAGCTGCAGGAGCGGCTGCGCGTGTGGTGTGAGGCGAAACACTTTGGCATCGGTGCGCGGCTGGAGCCGTTTGAACAGCTGCCGGGAGAAACGCAGCGCTGGATTTGTGAACAGTTTTCGGGGGAGCCGGATTTTGGCGTGCGGATAACGGCGGGTGGGATGCTGTATCCGGAAAAGTCGATGTGTTATCTGCTGCGACTGGATCAGGATTGCAGACGGTTTGCGGCGGGGCATGACTGTGCACATTGCAGCAAAACGGACTGTGGGATGCGGCAGGAAACCGCGAAAGAAACTGAAATAAAAAACGCAGCGCAGCGCAGTGGCGATGGGAAAGGGTGTCGTATGCAGGAAAAACAGATACAGATCGTTGTAGAGGATCGCGGAAAAAAGATCGTATGTGCGGCGGGACAGCCGTTGTTATCGGTGCTGCGGGAGCACGGTATTCATGTGGATGCGCCGTGTGGCGGCAGCGGACGGTGCGGTAAGTGCCGGATACGGCTTGTCAGCGGAGAACTGGAGGTCACATCGGCGGATCAACAGTATTTATCCTCGCGGGAGCTGGCATCCGGCGTGCGTCTGGCATGTGTGGCGCACCCGATGGACAATCTGCGCATCCGGATTCTCGCGAAAGGAGACCAGCGGATCGCGACCAGTGCATCTGTTGTCACAACTACGGCAGGGCTTTTGTCGCAGGAGGTGTTCAAGAAAGATCCGGCAGGTTATCAGATTGCGGTTGATATCGGCACGACGACACTGGCTGCATGTCTGTACGGTTGTAGTGCGAGGGATACCGATGCACACTGTACGGTGACGGCGGTCAATCACGGCAGGGATTTCGGTGCCGATGTGCTCAGCCGCATGGATGCCTCCGTGCACGGAAAACGCGCGCGGCTGCAGGAGTTGTTACAGGAGGATGTGCGCGGCTTACTGGAAAAGCTGTGTGCACAGGCGGATGTGTCTAAAGCGCAGATTCACCGGATCGTGATCGCGGCGAATGTAACGATGGTGCATCTGCTCATGGGCTATTCGTGTGAGACGCTCGGCAGGGCGCCGTTTGTGCCTGCAAAATCCGGATGGATACACGCGGATGCACTGCGGATTCTCGGAGATACCGGATATGACTGTCCGGTAGACATTCTGCCGGCGGTGTCAGCGTTTGTGGGAGGCGATATTGTCTCCGGTATGCTGGCGCTCGGCATGGATCAGGGGAAGGAGACGGCATTGTTACTCGATGTGGGGACAAACGGAGAGATGGCGCTGCGCCATAAGGGAGTGGTCTATGTGACCAGTGCGGCGGCTGGACCGGCATTTGAGGGCGGCGGGATCAGCTGTGGATGTGCGAGTATTCCGGGTGCGATCAGCAGTGTGCGGCTGGGAGCGGCAGATCAGCCGCTGGTGCGCACGATTGCGGATGCACCGCCGACCGGTATCTGTGGCAGTGGGGTACTGGAGCTTGTGAGTGAGCTGCGGACACATGGGATCATAGATGAGACCGGCTTGTATGTATCGGATGCGCACAGACTGCATGGTTATGCACTTGCAAAAAATGCGGATGGAACCGATATTTGTTTTACACAGGCGGATGTGCGTGCGTTCCAGCTCGCAAAGGGAGCGATCCGCGCGGGCATTGAGGCGCTGCTTGCGGCAGCCGGGGTAACTGCGGATGCTGTGACGCAGGTATATCTGGCGGGAGGCTTCGGCGTGCGCATGGACGAGCAGGCGGCTGTTCGCATTGGACTGTTGCCGGAGCAGTTCGCCGGACGGATACGGGCGGTCGGTAACAGCAGTCTGAGCGGAGCTGTCTATGCAGGCAGGCATGCGCCCGTCGATGCGCAGACTGGTGGGCTGCTGGCACAGTGCAGACAGATTGCGCTGGCGGAACAGCCGGAGTTTGAGGAAAATTATCTGAGATATATGAGTTTATAGGTTGTGTAGTTACAGGATGAGTAGTTGTAATATAGAAAGCAGGCAGTGATGAGTACCAGATTACCGAAAAATGAGCAGGGATTACGGTTGGGATATACGACAGGCAGCTGCGCGGCGGCAGCGTCTGCGGCAGCGGTACAGATGCTCCTGACCGGGACTGAGGTCACGGAGGCAGTGATTGATACGCCTAAAGGGATTTCGCTTGTTCTGGATATTGAGCAGATTTTTATGCAGGAGCATAGAGTGCGCTGCGCGGTCAGAAAGGATGCGGGAGACGATCCGGATATTACAGACGGAATTTGCATTTATGCAGTTGCAGAATCATCCGGTCAGCCGGGCGTGCACATCCGGGGAGGTATCGGTGTCGGAACCGTGACGCGCCCCGGACTCGACCAGCCGGTCGGGGAGGCTGCGATCAATCATGTGCCGCGTGAAATGATTACGCGGGAGGTGCAGCGCGTGATTCATGCACTGGATGCCGATGAGGTGCACACCGGTATTTGTATCACGATCGAGATACCGGACGGTGTAGAGCTCGCGGCAAAAACGTTCAATCCGCGTCTTGGTATCGAGGGCGGGCTGTCCGTGCTCGGAACGAGCGGGATTGTCGAGCCGATGAGTGAGGATGCATTAAAGCGCACGATCCGCGCGGAGTTGTCCATGCGGCGCGCCGAGGGCAATCAGAGGGTGGTACTCGTGCCGGGCAATTACGGTCTGGACTTTTTGCGTGAATCATATAAAATAGATGCAGATACAGCAGTCAAATGCTCGAATTATATCGGTGATGCGGTGGATATGGCAGGAGCGCTCGGTTTTACCGAGCTGCTGCTCGTCGGACATATCGGAAAACTCGTGAAATTGTCCGGAGGTATTTTCCAGACGCATTCGAGGCAGGCAGATGCCAGAATTGATCTGCTTGTGTCCGCCGGTGTGCGTGCGGGCGTGTCTGGTGAGATTCTGCGGCAGTTATTTGATGCGGTCACAACCGAGGATGCTTTGCAGATCCTTGACGAACATCAGGCATTGCAGGCAGTGATGGCAGCCGTAAAGGAACGCGCCGTGTATTATCTGCAGCAGCGGGCAGGCGAGCAGATGCAGGCGCGGGTGGTGCTGTTTTCGAACCGCTTTGGGGAGCTGTAAGGAGCTGCGACTTTATAAAAATGAAAACTGATTACAAGGAGAACCATACATGAACCCAATTTTTTATGGTGTGGGCGTCGGCCCCGGTGATCCGGAGCTGCTCACCCTCAAAGCACTTCGCATGATGAGAGAGGCAGATGTACTGGCGGTGCCGGGACGCGACCGGGATGCGTCCCTTGCATATCGGATTGCACTTGGGGCAGACCAGAGTCTGGCGGACAAGGAATGCCTGTGTATCCCGATGCCGATGACAAAGGATGCAAAAAAACTGGATGAGAGCCACGCGGCAGGTGCAAAGCGGATCTGCGAACAGCTGGCAGCCGGAAAAAGCGTCGCTTTTCTGACACTGGGAGATCCCACGGTCTATTCCACCTATCTCTACCTGCAAAAACGTGTGAAGCAGGCAGGCTACCGGACACAGATTGTCAACGGCATCGCATCGTTTCTGGCGGCGGCAGCGGCATTTGATATCGGACTGGTGGAGCAGCGCGACCAGTTACATATCATACCGTCCACTTACGGTGTGGAGCAGACATTGGAGCTGTCCGGTACAAAGGTGCTCATGAAAGCCGGAAAACAGATGGGAGTAGTGAAAGCAGCCGTCTCACAGACCGCGGACGATATTTATATGATCGAAAACTGCGGCATGGAAAATGAGCGCATGATCTGCGGCGCGCAGGAACTGCCGGAGGATGCAGGCTATTATTCACTCATTATCGTAAAGGAGAACTCATAGATGGTACATTTTGTAGGTGCCGGAAGCGGTGCACCGGATCTGATTACTTTGCGGGGAAAGCATCTGCTCGAACAGGCGGATGTGATCATATATGCGGGCTCTCTCGTGAATCCGGAGCTTTTATCCTATAAAAAAGAGGGCGCAGTTGTCTACAACAGTGCGACAATGACGCTGGAGGAGGTCATCGCGGTCATGGAGCAGGCAGAGGGTGAGGGAAAAGACACCCTGCGCCTGCACACCGGAGATCCGTGTCTGTATGGAGCGATCCGTGAACAGATGGATGCGCTCGATGCGCGCGGGATCGCCTACGACGATACGCCGGGTGTCAGCTCCTTTCAGGCGGCGGCGGCAGCGCTGCATCTCGAATACACGCTGCCGGATGTATCGCAGAGCGTGGTCATCACACGCATGGAGGGACGGACTCCGGTGCCGGAGCGGGAGCGCATCGAATCGTTCGCCGCACATGGCGCGACGATGGTCATATTTTTAAGCACAGGCATGCTTGAGGAACTGTCAAAACGTCTGATTGCGGGCGGATATGACCGGACGACACCTGCCGCGATCGTCTATAAGGCATCGTGGGCGGAGGAACAGTCCTATGTGTGCACCGTTGAGACACTGGCACAGACGGCGCAGGCGCACGGGATCAAAAAAACGGCATTAATCATCGTCGGTGATGTCGTTGCACACAGCAGCTATTCACGTTCCAGGCTGTACGATCCGTCGTTTACGACAGAATTTCGGGAGGCAGATCAATGAATGAGACACAGGCACGGTTATATATCGTAGGGATCGGACCCGGTGGCAGGGACGGCATGACGCTCGCGGCGGTGCAGGCATTGAAGGGCAGTGATTGTATCGTCGGCTATCACGTGTACACGGAGCTGGTACAGGGCGATTATCCCGATAAGGAATATTATACAACACCGATGAAAAAAGAGGTTGACCGTTGCAGACAGGCGTTGGCGTTGGCAGATCAGGGCAAAACGGTGTCGCTCGTTTGCAGCGGTGATGCGGGTGTGTATGGAATGAGCGGTCTGGTGTATCAGCTGCAGGAGGAATATCCGCGTGTGCACATACAGGTTGTGGCGGGTGTGACGGCTGCGCTGGCGGGTGCTGCGGTACTCGGTGCACCGCTGATCCATGATTTCGCACTGATCAGTCTCAGTGATCTGCTCACACCGTGGGAAAAGATCGAAAAACGCCTGCTGCTCGCGGCGGAGGCTGATTTTGTCATTGTGCTCTACAATCCGTCCAGCAAAAAGCGACATGACTATCTGCAAAAGGCGTGTGATCTGATCCTGCGGCATCAGTCACCGGATACGGTGTGCGGACTCGTGGAGCAGATCGGGCGCGAGGGCGAGCGCTCCAAAGTACTCACCTTAAAACAACTGAGAGATGAACAGGTCAACATGTTTACGACAGTATTTATCGGAAATTCGCAGACGCGCGTGATTGAGGGCAGGATGGTCACACCGCGCGGCTATGAATTGTAAATGTCTGTCAGTTTATCAATATGAGGAAAAATAGATGAAACATCATTCACAGACAATCGTACTGTTTGCAGGTACGAGTGAGGGACGCAGGCTGGCGCTGCACTGTGCGGCGGAGGGACGACAGGTGATCGTCTGCGTGGCAACGGAATACGGAGAGCAGGTGCTGCCGGAGGATGAGAATATCCGGGTACATTGCGGGCGCATGGATGAGCAGGAAATGCATGATTTTTTACGGCAGGAGCAGATGCAGCCGGGAACGGATCAGGTGTTAGTGATCGATGCGACACACCCGTATGCGGTGCTTGTGTCACAGACGTTAAAAAAGGTATGCGGGGATTGCCATGTGAGATATGTACGTCTGCTGCGGGAGTCTGCGGATGCACAGATCAGGGATGCGCATGTGCATCTGGTAGATACGGTCGCAGAGGCGGCAGAGCTGGCAGAGCAGATGTCCGGAAATATTTTTCTGACAACCGGATCAAAGGAGTTGTCGACATTTGTGCAGGCGGTCACTGACCGCTCGCGTGTGTATGTGCGGGTGCTGCCGTCGCGGGAGAGCGTAGAGCTCTGTGAGCAGGCGGGAATCGGCGGAAAACAGTTGATCTGTATGCAGGGACCTTTTTCTCAGGAGCTCAATCAGGCAACGTATGCACATATCGATGCGAAAATCCTCGTGACAAAGGAATCGGGTCAGCCGGGTGGATTTGCGGACAAGCTGTGGGCGGCACGCGCGCGGGGGATGGACTGCATCGTCATACGCAGACCGAAGGAGCAGGGATTTACCTATGGGCAGGTGTGTACGCTGTTAGGACTGGGAGCTCAGCCGGTGTGGGAGTCTGCGGAGCATGAAAGCGAAAACCCGTGCGGCGGCTCTGGTGAACTGCTGCTCATCGGAATCGGCATGGGAACGCGTGCACAGATGACACAGGAGGCGATTCGGGAGCTGGAGCGCGTGCCGGTGATCTTTGGCGCAAAGCGTATGCTTGAGGCAGTCGGTACTGTCGGCGGAGAAAAGGTGTGTGAGTACCGCAGGGAGCAGATTTTGTCATATCTGCAGGAGCATCCGTATCTTTGCAGGGCAGCGGTCGTATTTTCCGGAGATGTCGGATTTTACAGCGGCGCGGATGGGTTTGAACAGCAGTTTGTGTGCGGGGAGCGACAGTGGCAGACCAGGCGGATTGCAGGTCTGTCGTCCGTCAATTATTTTGCGGCAAAGCTGGGTATCGCATGGCAGGATGTGCGTTTGTGCAGTGTGCATGGCAGGACAAACGATCTGATCGGACAGATCCGGCGTGAACGGCGGGTATTTTCTTTATTAAACGGCAGAAAACAGCTGCAGGAAATCGCACAGCAGTTGTGTGATAACGGACTGCCGCAGGTGCGTCTGTCGGTCGGATGTGATCTCGGATATGAGACCGAGCAGATCTGGACAGGAACCGCACAGCGGCTTCTGAACCAGGAGGACGCGAAGGACACCTATTTGTGTGTCGCTTTGTTTGAAAATGATGCCGCACGGCAGTTTACGACCGGAAATCTGGCGGACGCGGCATACGAACGCGGAAAAGTACCGCTCACAAAGGAGGAAATCCGTGCGCTGGCACTCGCCAAGCTGCGCCTGACACATGATGCGGTCTGCTATGATATCGGTGCCGGTACGGGTGGCATGACCTGTGATATCGCGCGGTTTCTGCCACAGGGCAGTGTGACTGCTTTTGAGCGCGGGGAGGAAGGCTGTGCGCTGATCCGTGCGAATGCGAAGCGGCAGGGACTTGGGAATATCGGGGTCGTGCAGGGTGAGGCACCGGAATGTCTGGATGGATCTGAGATTCCGACACATGCATTTATCGGCGGCAGCGGCGGCAGGCTGCGTGAGATCGTGGCGTGGCTGCTTGAAAAAAATCCGCATATCCGTATCGTGATTGACGCGATCACGTTAGAGACTATAAGTGAGGCGAATGAGTTATTGAAAACATTGTCCGTGAAGGATGTGGATATTATCTGCGCGTCTGTGGCAAAGGCGCGTGCGGTCGGAGGGTATGAGCTGATGGAGAGCATGAATCCGGTCTATATTTTCTCCTTTACAGGTGCGGGAGATACACAGGAATAGGAATCGGAAACGGAAGAATGATCAAAGACAGGGATACAGGCATGACACAACAGGGAAAGAAGAACCGGACAACCAAAGCGCCGCGGCTGATTCTCGCTGCCACGCATAGCGGCAGCGGTAAAACGATGCTCACGATGGGACTGCTTGCGGCATGGAAACGGCAGGGTCTGCCGCTGGCAGCTTTTAAGTGCGGGCCGGACTATATTGATCCGATGTTTCACAGCCGGGTACTCGGCATACCGACGCGCAATCTGGATGGATATTTTACCGATGCGGATACGACGCGGGCGCTGTTCGCCAGATCCGCAGCCCCGGAGGATGGGCTTTCGCTGATCGAGGGTGTGATGGGATATTTTGACGGGGCAGGGCTGCACACGATGCAGGCTTCCGCCTGTGAGCTGGCGGAGACGCTGGATGCACCGGTTGTACTCATCATCGATGCGGCGGGGATGAGTCTGTCTGCGGCAGCCGTACTCAAGGGATTTCTGGACTTTCGTGCGCCAAGCCATATCGCAGGCGTGATTTTTAACCGTATGTCCCAGTCGGTTTACGAGGCAGTGCGCCCACAGGTAGAAGCGATGGGTGTGTGTGCGTGCGGCTATGTGCCAAAGCTAAAGAACATGGAATTGCCGAGCCGCCACCTCGGACTTGTGACACCACAGGAGCTGGAGGATCTGCGTGCCTATACCGATCGGCTGGCGGATCAGCTCACACAGACTGTGGATCTGGATGCATTGTCAGCGTTGGCGCGTGGCGCAGCCCCAGTCACATGGAGCGAACCGGAGCTGCCGCATTTGTCTAAGGAGCTTCGGATCTCGGTGGCGCGGGATGAGGCATTCTGCTTTTTATATGAGGATAATCTGGAATATTTGCGCGGAATCGGCGCGTCGCTGCGTTTTTTTTCACCGCTGCATGATACGGCGCTGCCGGAGCACACGGATGTACTATTGTTTCCGGGGGGCTATCCCGAACTGTATGCACAGGCACTGGCGGAAAATGAGTCGATGAAAAAGGCGGTGTATGAGGCACTGGAGGCGGGCTGTTATGTGCTTGCGGAATGCGGTGGATTTATGTATCTGACAAAGACATTGGAGGATCTGGACGGACATGCGTATCCGATGGTCGGCTGGATCAATGCCAAGGCAAAAGCGACCGAAAAGCTGCAGCGGTTCGGCTATATCGAGCTGACGCCTGAGCCGGTATTGGCGGGGGGAACATCGATCCGCGGACATGAATTCCACTATTTCGATACGGATGACAATGGTGTGGGTTTTCTGGCGAAAAAGCCGTTTCGCGCGGTCAGCTGGCAATGTATGCATGCGTCCGGGCGGGAATTGATCGGCTTTCCGCATCTGTATTATTACAGCAATCCGGCGTTTATTTATGAGCGGCTGGAGCATTTTCCGGGTGTGAGACACGCGCGGCAGGATGCGCTATGATGATAAACGGAAAAACGAAAAGGAACCTGACAATGACGGATGAACAACGATTCAAACAGACGATAGCAGATATCCGACCGGTGGACGGGCAGAGCTGTATGCGTGCACAGGCGCATTGGGATCATATGGGGAAACCGCTGCACAGCCTTGGAAAGCTCGAAACACTGTGGACACAGCTGGCAGCGATCCGGCGCACGGAACACCCGTCGGTAAAAAAGCGCGCATTGATCGTCCTGTGTGCGGACAACGGTGTCGTGGCGGAGGGTGTCACGCAGACCGGGCAGGAGGTCACTGCGACCGTGGCAGAGAATTTTTTTGATGATCTGACCTGTACCTCAATTTTGTGCAGGGAAAATCACTGCGACCAGTGTATTGTCGATATCGGGATGATCTCCGACACACCGCGCACGCTGCGCAGAAAAGTCGCCTACGGCACAAAAAATATGGCAAAAATGCCCGCAATGACACGCGAGGAGGCATACCGCGCGATCTGTATCGGTATGGAGCTGGTAGAGGAAAAGCGGGCAGAGGGCTATGAGCTGCTGGCGACCGGAGAAATGGGGATCGGCAACACTACGACAAGCAGTGCGGTCACGGCAGTGCTGCTCGGACTGACGCCGGAGGCGGTGACCGGACGCGGCGCAGGGCTGTCGGATACCGGACTGGAGAAGAAAAAAGCGGTCATCCGGCAGGCGATTGAGCTGCTGGCACCCAATCCGGAAGATCCCATCGATGTGCTTGCAAAGGTGGGTGGATTTGATCTGGCAGGACTTACCGGCATATTTTTAGCAGGAGCGGCGGCAGGCATACCGGTCATTATCGATGGATTTATCTCACTGACGGCGGCACTGGTCGCAGCGCGTATTGCACCGAACTGTGTGCCGTATCTGATTCCGTCACATGTATCAAAGGAGCCCGCGGGCGCGCTGCTGTTACAGGCGCTCGGCATGAAGCCGGGGATCTGTATGGATCTGTGTCTGGGTGAGGGCTCCGGCGCGGTGGCATTACTGCCGTTTTTGGACATGACGGCGGCGATTTATGAGCAGATGGGGACATTTTCGGATATCCATGTGCAGGAATATGAGGATTATACGGAGGGGCAGCCATGCTGATCTATGTATACGGAGGCAGCGGCAGCGGAAAATCAGCCTATGCGGAGCAGCGGATCATAGCCAGCGGCGAGAAAAAGCGTTATTATGTCGCGACGATGGAGCCGTTTGGCGAGGAGGGCAGGCGCAGGATCGCGCGTCACCGTGCGCTGCGCGAAGGAAAAGGCTTTCAGACGATCGAATGTCCGGTATGCTTAGAACAGCTGGAGCCGTGGGAGCGTGGAGCGGTTCTGATCGAGGATCTGTCAAATCTGCTCGCCAATGAGATCTGGTCAGATCAGGGGCGTGGCTGGGACGGCTGTGATGGTGCATTTGCGGAAACGGTCGCAGATGCATGTAAACGGCTGGCAGGGCAGCATGCGCTGGTCGTTGTTGTCGGCAATGATGTGTATCGGGATGGCGATGCGTGTTCGCCTGAGATGGAGCGCTATATCAGCCTGCTGGCGGAGTGTGAACGGCGGATCGTGGCGTATGCGGATGAGGTAGTTGAGGTCGTGTGCGGCATACCGCTCATACAAAAAGGGAAACAGGTAAACGGATGAAAAAATTATGGAACAGTCTGGTCATTGCATTTGCGATGTATTCAAAAATACCGACACCGCGGGCTGACTGGGAAAAAGAGAATATGCGCTATGTCATGTGCTGCTTTCCGCTTGTTGGAGCAGTGATCGGAGCGCTCATTTACGGCTGGAGCTGTGTGGCTGTGAGCCTTGGCCTGAGTGATGCACTGCGCGCGGCAGGGTATGTGCTGATTCCTGTTTTTATCACGGGCGGCATTCATCTCGATGGCTTTTTAGATACGTGTGATGCGCTGCATTCTTATGCACCGATGGAGCGGAAACTGGAGATCTTAAAAGATCCGCGCGCAGGGGCATTTGCGATTATCTGTGCATGCAGTCTGTTTGTCGCAAACTTTGGTCTGTGGTCGCAGTTGTCGGTACACGGAGCGCGTGCGCTGGCACTTGGCTTTGTGATGAGCCGGTGTCTGAGCGGCTGGTCAGTCACCGCATTTGCGTGTGCAAAAGACACCGGGCTGGCCGCGACATTTCAGAATGCCGCACACCGCAGGAGCGTCGGGATCGTGTGTGGGCTTGAATTGGTCGCAGTCCTCGTGGCAGGATGCCTGCTGATACCGCGGGAGACGATCTGTATGGCACTTGCCGCCGGAGCCACACTCGCGTGGTATGGCGTGATGGCAAAGCGGCAGTTTGGAGGAATCACCGGAGATCTCGCAGGATGGTTTTTGCAGATGTGCGAGTGTCTGATGGCACTCTTTGTCGTGATAGGAGAATTATTATGAAGCTGGTAGTCGGAGGAGTACATCAGGGAAAAACAGCATTTGCGCATACGTTATCGGAGCATGCGTGTGACGATCTGCACCGGTTGATCCGCGAGTGGATGCAGTCGGGGGAAGATTTGCAGGAACAGGTTGCGCGGATTGAAAAAGCATATGCAGACGGAGTCATCACCGTTGCGGAGGTCGGCTGCGGGCTCGTTCCGATGGATGCATTTGAGCGGGAATACCGTGAGACGGTTGGACGTATCAGCTGCGGACTGGCGGCGCAGGCGGCGGAGGTATACCGTATCACCTGTGGGATCGCGGTGCGTATCAAATAATAAATACAGGAGAGGTAATTGTCTGGAACAGGCTAGAGTGGGTCTGCGGTCATACCGGACAGTTACGGGTAGATCTATGAACTGGATATGGTATAGATTTCTAACGCTTTTGTCTGCCGGAATTCTGGATCAGCTGTTGGGTGATCCGCGCGTGGCGTGGCATCCGATCTGTCTGATCGGAAATCTGATCAGCTGGCTGGAACAGCATACGAGGGGATTGTTTCCTGATACAAAAAAGGGGATGCGTGCAGCCGGTGTGTATCTGGTGCTGTCCGTGCTGATTATCAGTACCGCGGTGCCATTTGCGGTTGTGACCGGCGCATACTGTCTGCATCCGGCGCTTGGCGTTTTGGTTGAGAGTATTTTGATTTATTTTACATTTGCAGCAAAATCACTCGAGCAGGAGAGCATGGCAGTGTATGAAGCCTTAAATAAGGAGGGACTGGCTGCCGGGCGTAAGGCGGTGTCCATGATTGTAGGACGCGATACAGCAGAGCTTACGGAGGCGGGTGTCATCAGGGCTGCGGTCGAAACCGTGGCGGAAAATACGTCCGACGGTGTGATCGCGCCGCTTTTTTGTGCGGCAATCGGCGGTGCGCCGCTCGCCTATTTTTATAAGGCAGCCAATACGATGGATTCCATGGTAGGCTACAAAAACGAGCGCTATCAATGGTATGGCACGGCTGCGGCGCGGTTCGATGATCTGGTGAATCTGATTCCGGCGCGGCTGTCGGCGTTTCTCATGCTGCTTGTCTGCCAGCCGCTCAAGCGTTACTGGGCGCGCAGGGATGGTATTCCCGGCAACAGATTTGGAGAGACATGGCGCATTTACCGCAGGGACCGGCGGGCACATGCGAGCCCGAATTCGGCGCAGACGGAGAGTGTCATGGCGGGCGCGCTCGGCGTGCAGCTGGCAGGAAATGCCAGCTACTTTGGTGTGATCCATGAAAAACCGACAATCGGGGATGACTGCCGCGCGGTACAAAGACAGGACATTGTGCGTGCCGTGTGCCTGATGAAATGGACGGCATATCTGGGCTGGGCGGTGGCGCTGGCGGGGTGGTCGGTGGGGCTCATTGTCTAGGAAGTCTGCTGTTTTCGCAGCTGAAACATCGGGGCTTTTTCCACGGACGGAAGCGGCGCGCGCCGGATCATCCGGTAGTAGCAGACGATCAGCAGGGAGCAGGCACCAAGCCATGCCAGCGGGCTTGCGATGCAGACGGACAGATAGCCGAGAACAGACGAAAGCCCTAAGGTCGCTGCGAGCCGCATGATCAGCTCGATGATGCACGCCAGAAACGGGGCGCGCCCGTTTCCCATACTCTGTACCGTCGTCCGATAGACTGCCAACAGCCCTAAAAGAAAGTAGCAGGGTGCTACGATGGTCAGGTACAGGTCGGAGTAGCGGTAGATCTCACTGGTCGGATCTGACAGAAACAGCCTCACGATCGGGTGGCGCAGGAGCAGGATGCCTACACACATCAAAACATTTAAACCCTCTGTCTGGATCAGGCTCGCACGCACACCCTGACGGATGCGATCCCACTTACCGGCACCGAAATTCTGCGCAACATAATTGGAGATGGCGGTCATCATGGCATTATTTACCAGTACAGACACCTGATCTGCCTTTGAAGCCGCGGTATATCCTGCGACGGCATCTGTTCCGATGGAGTTGACGACAGCCTGCATGGCAAGCTGGCCAATACACATCACTGACATCTGAAAACCCATCTGAAATCCGGTCTTTAGATGCAGCAACAGCGATTCTTTCAAATGCTGGAAATCCTGAAGCTGTATATGTAAGACCGGATATTTTTTCAGTCCGACCAGAAGGCTCAGCGCAGCGGAAATGAACTGCGATAAAATCGTAGCCCATGCAGCTCCGGCAACGCCCATATGAAAGGACAGAATGAACACCAGATCCAGAATGATATTCAGGATGGACGAAAATACCAGAAAATATAACGGTGTCCGGCTGTCACCCAGCGCGCGGAGAATGTTTGAGATCGTGTTATAAAAAATGGTTGCCCCCGTGCCGAGCAGAACGACAAACATATAGTCGTAGGCTTCCTTTGCGATATCCTGCGGGATCTGCATCAGACTGATCAACTGGTGGGAGAGCAGACAGCAGACAGCGGTCAATAATATGGAAAATGCAATGCTCAAAACAGTAGCGGATGTGATGCTTTTGCGCATACCGGTCTCATCCTTTGCACCGCAGCGCTGACCGAGACAGATTCCGAATCCGCCGGTCAGACCGTTGATAAAACAGAACACAAAATAAATAATAATACTGGTAGAGCCGACGGCAGCAAGCGCATTGGTGCCTAACGTTTTTCCTACAATGACAGAATCTGCCAGCGTATAAAATAGCTGAAACAGATTTCCTATAATAATAGGAATGGCGAATTTCAGTAAACAGTAAAACGGCTGACCGACCGTTAAATCCATTTTTTGTGTATTGGACATTTTCTTTCAAACCTCCGGATTTTTAAGTTGTGTTTTCGTTGCATCATATGGAAACGAATTGTATTATAGCATTACAGCAAAAGAAAAAATTGCATATTTTCATCGTTTTATAGTACAATATCACCAAAATAGAAAGAGAGAAAAGAAAGATCAGCTGGAGCAGCGGTTTTGAAATAAAAATGAAAATGAAAATGATTTTCAAATTGTATTGACAAACTCGAATTATATGTTAAAATGAAAACTGTTTTCAAATTGAAAAGGGGGAGATTGATTTGGCGAAAGCAGCGTATAAGACGAAGCAGATGACCGAATTACTTGCCTTTTTGCAATCGGTTCAAGGAAGTCATGTTACAGTGAATGATATCTGTGATTATTTTCAAAAAAAGGGGATAGCAGTTGGCACAACGACAATATATCGTCATCTGGAGAAAATGGTCAGGGAAGGTATCGTAGCCAAGTATGTTGTAGATGGAACCAGCAGTGCCTGCTTTGAATATATCGGCAGCCACGAAAGGGAAAAACAGGTGTCGTGCTATCATTGCAAATGCAAACAGTGCGGAAGGCTGATCCATCTGCAGTGCAGTGAAGTTGAAAGCCTGAAACAGCATATGATGGAGCATCACAGCTTTGAACTGGATTCACTGCGCACAGTATTTTATGGATTATGCAGTGAATGCAGAAAAAAACAGAATTAGAGACACCGTATGATTGTGGGAAAGGAGGAGCAGATGAATCTAAAGAGAAAAAGAACTTTTTCAGTGGCAGTATGTATCTTATTTTTATTTGTTACATTTGCTTCCTTTTTCTATATTGCAAAAGAAGAAAATCATAATTGTACAGGTGAAGATTGTCCGGTCTGCGCAAATGTCCATCAGGCAGAGCAGACATTAAGAAACTTAGGTACCGGTATGATTGCTGTTGCAACTGTAAATCCTGTGTATACAGGATTGATGTTATTGATTACCGGGCCGTGTTTACTTGTCACCAGTATGTCTCTTGTAAGTAAAAAGGTAAGACTTAATGATTGAATAAAACTTTTTATTTGACAGAAAGGGTAGTCAGAATGATGTACCTTTCTGTTTTTGTACCATTTTTTAGAAAAAATGAAGAGAAAAACGGAGGTTTTATTCATGAAAAAATATATTTCACTTTTCTTAGCAGCTATGGCGGCATTGGGTCTTGTCGGCTGCGGTCAGACAAATTCTGATAATCAGACAGCAGATTCTGCTGTAAATTCAACAGATACATCACAGGAGTCTGCTTCCGGAACAACCGATGCAGATGACAAACTGAAAATCGTTACCACCATTTTTCCGGAATATGACTGGGTAAAAGAGATTGCCGGAGATGAAGTATCGAATATGGATCTCACAATGCTCCTTGATAATGGAGTAGATTTGCATAGTTACCAGCCTACTGCGGATGATATTATGAAAATTTCCGATTGCGATCTTTTTGTTTATGTCGGCGGTGAATCAGATGAGTGGGTAGAAGATGCATTAAAGGAAGCTGTTAATAAAGATATGCAGGTCATCAATCTGTTAGATGTCTTAAAAGACAGCGTAAAAACAGAAGAAGCAATGCCGGGTATGCAAGCGGAGGAAGGACATAATCATGGCTATTCCAACTTTGCAGACAGCGATGTACAGGATAGAAGTTTGTCTGACTGGGACGGCGAGTGGCAGTCTGTGTATCCTTATCTGCAGGATGGTGTTTTAGATGAGGTCATGGAGA
>CALBJL010000040.1 GCA_937893485.1 uncultured bacterium
CGATGGAGATGAGACTCCAAATTGTGGAAGCCTTTGCTGACACAATTTTGTTCTGCGGAGGCTCATCGGAATGGTTCGTGCAACAAAGCAAACCAGATGCACTTGCGGGAGCTGCAAATGCGGAATATAGTGCTCATATGCCTCGAAACACCACTTGCGATTCAGCTGCGACCTCATATTTAACTTGTAATGCATCTAGTACGGCATCGCGACCGTCTCCAGCCCCTGCAAAAACGGATACGGATTGACCGCTGTCTCCTGCCCGTTTTCATCGTCATAGTAGATGCCGACATGCAGATGCACCGGAAAATTGCCGGTCGTTCCCTCGATATTGCTGTAGCCGGTGTCTCCCGCGAAACCGAGCAGCTGCCCGCTCACAACCGTTGTCCCTTCCTCGATTCCATCCGCATAATCATACAAATGCGCGTAATAATAATAGATCCCGCGATCGCTGCGGATGCCAAGCCGGTAGCCGCCCTTTGGCAGCCAGCCCTTTTTCTCCACGACACCGTCTGTCATCGACAGCACCGGAAAGATGCCCCGCCGGTCCGGGGAGAGCATCAGATCCGTGCCCTCATGTCCACGCTCCCCGCCAAAGCTGCGCGCAGACATCCACGAATCCTCATAGGATACCGCATACTGCGGATGCAGGGTAGACTGCGGAATCGGAAATAGCTGTAGATCCGCCCGTATCGCAGCAGCAACCGCATCGGGAACAGTCGTATCCGCCGCCTGTGAGGGCGTCTGCCGATCATCCGGCTCCTGCGCGGACTGCTGCGCCCGCGCGAGGATCTGCTCCATGCCGATAATATCGAGCGATGCAGACATCAGTACCAGCACACACAGCAAACATATTTTTTTCATATTCCATACCTGCCCGTCATAACTTTTAGTAATATGATGAAAAAAACAATTCCCCCATATGTTACAAAAAAATATCTATTTTGTTATATGCTAGGCATGTTTTTACTATTCCTGCTAAAAGAGCCGCAGGTCGCAATCGAGGGCGCGCGCTTCGGGCTTCTGCTGTGGGCAAAACAACTGCTCCCCAGCCTGCTTCCGTTTCTGATTCTGACACAAATACTCATCCGGAGCGGCTATTTAGACAGAATCTGTGAGAAGCTGCATCTGCCGCAAAGCTATTTTGTATTGTTCACGGGAACGCTGTGCGGTTTTCCGATGGGCTGCAAGCTGGCTACGGATCTGTATGCGCGCGGACAGCTCTCAAAGGAGGATGCCTCCTTGCTGTCTGTCATCGCCAACCAGATGAGCCCTGCCTTCGTGGGCGGATATATCTTATCCGAAACGCTCAAATTGCCGCAGCTCATCCCGCTCACTTACGCAATCCTGTATGCACCGGCACTTATCTGCGGAACCTGCATCCTCACATGGAGGCATCACAACCGGCGCTTGGCACCCACCATGACAAAAAAATCGACATCAGGGCTGCAAATGAATGTTGCAATCCTTGATGCCGGTATTATGAACAGTTTTGAAACGATGCTGAAGCTAGGCGGATACGTCATGCTGTTTGCCGTCATGACGGGTATGTGTCAGCACTATCTGGCAGCCATGCCAATCCTGTCTACCACGATTTCAGGACTGCTCGAAATCACAGGAGCTGTCAGCGTCCTGAACCGGACACTTGCAAATACATATCTCAAATACGTTGCGATCCTGAGTGCCACTGCATTTGGCGGCTGCTCCGGAATCGCCCAGACTGCCTCGCTCATTCACACGGACAGACTCCCCGACGGCGGACTGCCGATCGGTGGATATATCCGCGGACGGCTGCTGCTCGCAGGTATCACGGCGCTGCTCGCCGCACTCCTATATCCGTTAGCCGTTGCCTTCTGACTTGAAAAATGTTATGACTTTGCCTCATTTGCCGCCTGTGAAACAGTCTCCTGAGCGGGTGCTGCCGTATCCTCCGCTGCCAGCTCCGGCTCTGTCTGCGGCATCAGCTCTGCACGGTTGGCAAGAACGACCTGTAAGGAGCTGTTCAGTCCTGCGATCAGATTGTCATAGCGCGCCTTTGATCCCTCGATCGCCCCGTTTAAAATGACCTCCAGATTGCGCAGCAGCTCATCGGTATACGCGATCGCTCCCATGCGGATACTGTTGGCATCATTTGTCGCTTTATCAAGGATCTCCTGCGCCTGCTTGGTTGCGATCATTACGACCTCATTTGCCTGTGCGTAAGCCTGCTGCATGATCTGATGCTCGCTCACAAGCTCGGAATGCGTCACCTCTGCCTGCGCGATGATCGCGTCTGCCTTTGTCTGTGCATCGGCAAGGATCGCCTCCTTGTTGCTGATCATTTTCTGATAGCGCTTGATCTCCTCCGGTGTGCGGAGACGAAGTTCGGTCAGTAACTCCTCGATCTGATCCTTGTTCACAATGATCTTATTGGAGGAGAATGCCTGCGGCTTGCAGGTATCTATGTACTGCTCTAACTCTTCGATTGTCTGCTCAATTTTACTACTCATGTCGATCTCCTTTTTCAATGCCATATTTCTGATAAATACGGTCAATCATCGTTTCCGGGACAAAATGTGAAATATCTCCGCCATAAGCCGCGAATTCCTTGACAATGGTAGAACTGAGATACGAATACTGCAAACTGCTTGTCAGAAAAATCGTCTCGATCTCCTCATACTCCACATGATTTGTCTGTGCGATCTGAAGCTCATATTCAAAATCCGTCACCGCCCGCAGCCCGCGGATGATAAGCGTTGCCTGAATATCCTTGGCAAAATCCACAAGCAGTCCGTCGAACGATACTACTTTTATGTTCGGCAGATCGGCGGTTAATTTTTTTACTAACACGTTCATGTACAGAAAACAACGAATTTTTTGCACTGTTGTTCAACACACCGACATACAATTCATCCACGATATTCGCAGATCTGCGAATGATGTCCATATGCCCGTTTGTCACCGGATCAAAGCTGCCCGGATAGATTGCTCTTGTCATCGTTTATCCCTCTTTGGTTTCCTGTGTTTCTTTTTATTTTAATGTTTTTTCAAGGTAAGAAACACATGCTTATTTGTCTTATAGAGTTTTTCCCTTCGCAGCTCGTAACCCAACGCATCCACATAAGAAAAATCCGTGTGATCGTCCGCCTCGACAATGATCAGTGCATCCTCTTTTACCACAGAAGATCCCGCAAGATAACCGAGGATCTCTGCCTCTATATTCTGACCATACGGCGGATCGAGAAAGATCAGGTCAAACCGGTACTTTCCCTCCAGCTGGCGCAGCGCACTCATGCAATCCGTATTCATCAGCCTGCACTGACTGCCCAGTTTTGTGAAATCAATGTTATCCTGTATGACTTCACATGCCTTTTTATTGTTATCCACAAATACGCAGTAAGCACTGCCCCGGCTGACTGCCTCCAGACCGATCTGTCCGCTGCCGGCAAACAGATCCAGAAAATAGGCTCCGTCCAGCTCCGGTGCGAGCATATTGAATAATGTCTCCTTGATACGGTCGGTCGTCGGACGGGTATCCCTGCCCGGCAGTGTGCGCAGCGGAAGCCGCCTTGCTTTTCCCGCAATAATTCTCACGGTCATTCACCTCCATCCCGCAAATTGCTAATTCTGTTCCTTTAAGACCGCACGGTTTTTGACCAGATAGTCACACAGTGAAACGATCGTGAGGATCAGTGCAATCCATGTCAGGCAGATGCCAAGTATTTCAAAAAACGTTCCGGGGAAATCTAAGATCAGAACAATAATCATCAGCATCTGGAACGTCGTCTTGAACTTTCCCCAGTAGCTGGCAGCGATCACAACACCGTTGTCAGCTGCCACCAGACGAAAACCGCTGATAATAAATTCACGGCTGATAATCACAATAACCATCCATGCCGCGAGCTGACCGGTCGCTACCAGACAGATCATTGCGGAACACACGAGTAGTTTATCAGCAAGTGGATCCATAAATTTGCCGAAATTTGTCACCAGATTGTACTTTCTTGCAATTTTTCCGTCTGCAAGGTCTGTCAGGCTCGCAACAATAAAAATCGCTACGGCGATATAATTGCTGTACGGTACAATGGGCACCAGCAGAAAGAATACAAAAAACGGAATCAGAAGTACACGTAAAATCGTCAGTTTGTTCGGTAAATTCATTTTCATATTATATCATCTCCCCTATCAGATCATAGTCGAGCGCACCGGTTACGCGTACCTTCACAAAATCGCCGGACATCAGCTCCGCGTCTGTATGAATAAAAATATAGCCGTCCACTCCCGGTGCATCCTTGTAGGTGCGGGCAACATACGCATGTTCATCGGCGACTTTTCCCTCGATAAACGCCCAAAGCTGTCTGTCCTTCATCGCCTCATTGCGGTCATACGAGATCTCCTGCTGCAATTCCATGACCTCATCACGCCATATCAGCTTTGTCTCCTCGTCTAACTGACCCTCAAAGGACGCTGCCGGTGTATTTTCCTCCGGCGAATAGGTAAATGCGCCCAGCCGGTCAAATTCCGCCCAGTTCAAAAACTCCATCAGTTCTTCATGCGCCTGCTCTGTTTCTCCGGGAAAACCGCAGATCAGCGTTGTACGCAGGCAGATATCAGGAATCTCCTGACGCAGCAGCTCGATCTTGTCTGCCAGCTCCGCACCGCTCGTGCGCCGTCCCATGCGCTTTAAAATATCGTCATTGATATGCTGGATCGGCATATCGAGGTAATGCACGACCTTTTGGTTGCGCTTGATCGCATCGATCAGTGTCTGATCAATCTCCTCCGGATAGCAGTACATCAGACGAATCCAGTACAGCCCATCGATGACATTCAGCTCGTCTAACAGCCGGTGCAGCGATTTTTCTCCGTAGAGGTCTTTTCCGTAAACTGTCGTCTCCTGTGCAACGAGGATCAGTTCCTTTACCCCCTGCGCCACAAGCTGCTTTGCCTGTGCCACCAGCTCCTCCATTGGTACGCTTCGGTATGCGCCACGGATCGACGGGATCACGCAGTAAGTACAATGCTTATCACAGCCCTCTGCAATTTTCAGATACGCATAATGTCCGCCAGTCGTCACGAGACGCTTTTTATCATGCATATCCGGCAGCCCCTCCAGCGCGTGATAATTTTTATAGACGCTGCCCTTGAGCGCGCCCTCCACTGCCTCCACGATCGCATCGTACGCGTTCGTTCCGAGCACCGCATCCACCTCCGGGATCTCTGTCAGCACTTCATCCTGATAGCGCTGTGCCAGACAGCCGGTGACGATCAGTGCCTTGAGCTTTCCGGTCTCCTTATACTTTGCCATCGTAAGGATCGTCTGAATGCTTTCCTCCTTGGCATCCCCGATAAAGCAGCAGGAATTGACCACGATCACATCCGCATCATTTTCATCATCCGTAATCGTATATCCGGCAGCGTTCAGCATACCGATCATATACTCGGAATCCACCAGATTTTTATCGCAGCCAAGTGAAATAAATAAAATATTCATAGATACTCCTGTGATGTGAAAGGAAGCCGAAACGATCTGCCCCGGCTTCCGTATGTTCGTTTATTCTTCAATCGCTGCTGTCTGGAAGTCGTCCACCGGATCAGCGGCATCCGCCTGTTCATCCTCACCGAGAATCTTTACCTTACCCTCGTACAATTCCTGAACCGCAGTCGATAACGGTTTCTTGCCATTTGCATGTGCAACTAACGGCTCATCACCGGCAATCAGCTGGCGCGCGCGCTTAGCGGCTGCAATCACGATCGAGTAACGGCTGTTTACAACCGGTTCCTCGCCTACCTCTGTGGTATTGTTTACTACTTTCATCAGTTCTACATAAGACGGATGGATCATCATTATTCTCCTTTCGCATAATTCGTCAATGCTGTTTTTATTTCCATAATAAATAGTTCTTTGCGTGAGATCTTTGTGTGCTCATTCTGCAAAATCGAATGCACCTGATCCACGCAGGCTTCCAGTTCATCGTTTACAATCAGATAATCATAAGCCTCGATACCCATGCATTCCTCGTCCGCGCGGCATAAGCGCTCATGGATCACCTCCGGTGTCTCAGTGCCTCTGCCGACCAGCCGCCGTTCCAGCTCCTCAAAGCTGGGCGGTGTGACAAACAGCAGCAGGGTATCTGGATATTTTTCTTTAATCTTTAATGCACCCTGAATCTCAATCTCAAGGATGACATCCTTGCCGGCTGCCAGCTGTTCCTGCACATAAGCCTTCGGCGTGCCGTAATAATTGCTGACATATTTCGCATATTCGAGCAGTTCATCCTCCTCAATCATTTTCTCGAAACAGTCCACCGAACGGAAAAAGTATTCCCGCCCGTCCTGCTCGCCCGGACGCGGCGCGCGTGTCGTCGCCGAGATGGACAATGCATAATTCTGCGGATACTTCTCCAGCAGACGCTTTACGATCGTCCCCTTTCCGGCACCGGAAAATCCAGATATCACAGTCAATATACCTGTCTGTGTGTTCATTTATTTTTCCTCCGTATCGACCGTTTTCCGGTCATGATCCCGCAGTTTCAGTGATATGTGTGTCAGCCTGTTCCAGCTCACCCTTGCTTTTCATTCTGCCGGATAACGTATCCGGCAACAGTGCCGAGAGCACGATGCGGTCATTTTCTGTGAAAATAACTGCCCGCGTCCGTCTGCCCTGTGTCGCATCAATGAGTCTGGACTCATCCTTTGCTTTCTGGATCATACGCTTTGCCGGTGCGGAATCCGGCGTAATCATCGCGACGATCTTGTCTGCATTTATAATATTGCCAAAACCGATGTTCATAAAACTACTCAATATTCTGTATCTGCTCCCTTACTTTCTCAATATCCGTCTTGAGATTGATGCCTGTATCGGAGATCGAGAGATCGTTAGATTTGGACAGGATCGTATTTGCCTCACGGTTCATCTCCTGTGCAATGAAATCCAGCTTGCGTCCCATACTGCCTCCGGCGAGAAGGACATCCTTCATGCCCTTTACATGGCTGCGCAGGCGTACCACCTCCTCATCCACACAGATTTTATCGGCAAACAGTGTCACCTCGGTCGCAATCCGTCCCTCGTCGATCTGTGCGTCCTGTAAAAGATCCGCAATCTTTGTCTGCAGCTTGGTGCGGTACTCCGCAATAATCTGCGGCGAACGCTCCTCAATGTAATCTACATAGCCGTTCATCTGATCCAGCTTGGCGATGAGGTCATCCCGCAGATGCTCACCCTCGCTGATCCGTGCCTCGACAAATTTCTCACAGGCACCGCGCACCGCTTTTTCCAGTACCGTCCACAGCTCCTTTTCGTCCGTATCCTCCTCTTCCATCACAAATACTTCCGGATAGCGTGAAAGTGCACTCACACGAATGTCATTCTCCAGTCCAAACGTCTGCGCCATCTGTCTTAAGTATTCCAGATACTGTCCCGCCAGCTTTTCATTGTACTTGAGTGCAAAGCCTGTCTCGGACAGATCCTCATAGGATACAAATACATCCACCTTTCCACGCTCCATATACTCTTTGAGTACGGTGCGGATCGAGCTTTCAAAAATACTGAGTTTCTTCGGCATCTTAACGCTGACATCCAGATAGCGGTGGTTGACAGCCTTGATCTCGACTGTCATTTTCCACTGACCGTCTGTCACTTCGCATCTTCCGAAGCCGGTCATGCTTTTTATCATAAAAACCTCCAACACACCGGACAGGAAAGTACCTGCCCTGAATCGTTCTGACCATGCATCACCATTTCCCCATATAGGTATGCATAGCTATTGCTATTATAAGTCAAAGATTGGTATTCGTCAAATAAAAATGTCTTTATTGACTTTGTGTGTAGTATTCCATTAGAATAGGTAAGATAATAAGAACCAGCTAGGAGGACAATCTGATGGCTTTTGACGGAATTGTCGTTGCAAATATTATAAAAGAATTAAAATCAACCGTTCAGGGCGGCAGGATCAGCAAGATCGCGCAGCCGGAAAGCGATGCACTGCTGCTCACGATCAAGGGTGCAAGCGGTCAGCACCGCCTGCTCTTATCCGCCAGCGCTTCGCTGCCGTTTGTGTATCTGACCGCCACGAACCGCCCCAGCCCCATGACCGCTCCGAATTTCTGTATGCTGCTGCGCAAATTTATTGCAAACGGAAAGATCACGGATATCACACAGCCGGGGTTAGAGCGCATTATCCACTTTGACATCGAGCATCTCGACGAACTTGGCGATCTGCGCCAAAAACGCCTGATCGTCGAACTAATGGGAAACACAGCAATATCATTTTCTGTGAAGACAGCGGACGCATCATCGACAGCATCAAGCATATCCCGGCATCGGTCAGCTCTGTGCGTGAGGTGCTCCCCGGACGGGACTATTTTATTCCGAACACACAGGAAAAATCCGACCCGCTCACAGCGACTCCGGAAACGATCGTGCAGGATGCCTGCAACCGCCCCGCTACACTCGCAAAAGCATTTTATCTGACCTATACCGGTATCAGCCCAACCGTCGCAAATGAGGTATGCCACCGCGCCGGTCTGGACGCGGATGCACATACAGACAGTATAAGCGCGGATGAAAAGCTGCATCTTGCTAATGAATTTTTCTGGCTGATCTCCGACATCAAAGAAGAAAAATTTGAGCCGTGCATGATCAAAAAAGGCGCTGAACCGATTGAATTCTCTGCGATCAATCTGCGTGAGTACAGCGATTATCCGGATTATACGTGCGAGCACTATGATTCCATCTGTGAGGTGCTCGAACGTTTCTATGCGGACAAGGATCTCTACACCCGTATCCGCCAGAAATCTGTCGATCTGCGCCGCGTCGTCAACACGGCACTTGAACGCGATGTGAAAAAGCTCTCCTTACAGCAAAAACAGCTCAAGGATACTGAAAAACGCGAAAAATACAAGGTATACGGCGAGCTGCTGCAGGCATACGGCTACGGTGTCGAAGAAGGGGCAAAAAAGCTCGAGGCGCTCAACTATTATACGAACGAGATGATTACGATTCCGCTCGACCCACAGCTCAGCGCGCAGGAAAACGCCCAGAAATATTTTGCGAAATACAACAAGCTCAAGCGCACCTATGAGGCGCTCTTAGCGCTCACCGTCGAGGTACAGAATGAGATCACCTACCTCGAATCGGTCGCAAATTCACTTGATATTGCTGTCACGGAGGAAGATCTGGCTGCGATCAAGGAAGAACTGACTGGCAGCGGCTTTATCAAAAAGCATTCACAGAAAAAAGGCGCGCGCACTGCAAAGAGCAAGCCGTTCCACTACCGCAGCAACGATGGTTTTGACATTTTTGTCGGCAAAAACAATCTGCAGAACGAAGAACTGACGTTCAAGGTCGCAAACGGTGGAGACTGGTGGTTTCACGCAAAGGGAATGCCCGGCTCACACGTAATCGTAAAAACAGAAGGAAAAGAGCTGCCCGACCGCACGTTTGAAGAAGCAGCACGTCTCGCCGGTTACTATTCCAAGGGACGCGGTGTCGATAAGCTCGAAATTGATTATTTACAACGGAAAAATGTGAAAAAACCGAATGGTTCCGCGCCCGGCTTTGTCGTTTATTATACGAATTATTCCATGACGATACACACGGATATTTCCGATATTCCATTTGTTGAATAATTTAGAAAAACCTGCTACGTTTATTTTTGTTTTCTCCTCACATACTATGTGTACCAACAGCAGACAAGCTGTTGTTCAAATACAAAAGCGAATTTACCAAGGAGGAAACGCATCATGTCAAACAACAACAATAAAACTTCCGTTCCCGAAGCAAAAGAGGCTATGAACCGTTTCAAATATGAGGTGGCAAGTGAGCTGGGTGTGCCCTTAAAGGATGGCTACAACGGTGATCTGACTTCCAGACAGAATGGATCTGTCGGCGGTTATATGGTCAAGAAGATGATCGAGGCACAGGAAAAACAGATGGCAGGCAAGTAAACCAACATCAAAAGAAAAACAACAAAAAAAGTGCGCTTACCGCAGATTACTGCGGCAGGCGCACTTTTTACATATCATGATCAAACTATAAGCTGAGCGTCACATCGCCCCGCTCAAAGATCTCCCTCATTTTGATCTTTAAATTAACGTGTTCTTCTGCCTCCAGTGACGGATCAACCTCAAGAATTCGTTTTACCTCATCGGATGCCTGATTCAGCACACGCGCATCCGTATAAATATCTGCAATCAGGAAACTCAAATCGCCCGCCTGACGGATACCGAAAAAGTCACCCGGTCCGCGCAGCTTCAGATCCTCCGATGCAATGAAAAATCCATCATTGGATTTGTTTAAGATCTCCAGCCGGTTCTTCGCGCGATCTGAATCCGATGCGTTCATCATAATGCAATACGACTGTGCCTCACCGCGCCCGACGCGGCCGCGCAGCTGGTGCAGCTGTGCCAGCCCGAACCGGTCTGCGTTCTCGATCATCATAACCGTTGCATTCGGGACGTTGACACCTACCTCGATGACCGTCGTGGACACAAGAATATCGGTCTTGTGCTCCTTAAAATCCTCCATGATCTGATTTTTCTCTGCCGCCTTCATTTTGCCGTGCAGACAGGCGATGCGCACATCGGACGATAGCTGTGCGCGCAGCCGGTCGGTATAGTCCGTCACGTTGTTTGCATCCAGATTCTCCGATGCCTCCACAAGCGGACAGATAATATACGCCTGATGCCCCGCCGCGACCTCTTTTTCCAGAAATGCATTTGCCTTTGTGCGGTAATCCTCACCGACGACACAGTTTTTGATCGGAAGTCTCGTGGCAGGTACTTCATCCATCACCGAAATATCCATATCACCGTATAAAATAATCGCCAATGTGCGCGGAATCGGTGTCGCACTCATGACAAGGATATGCGGAGACTGCCCTTTTTCAGCAAATGTCTCCCTCTGACGGACACCGAACCGGTGCTGCTCGTCTGTGATGACAAGCGCCAGCCGCTCATACGATACCTGCTCCTGAATGAGCGCATGTGTGCCGATAATGAGTGCGTCCGTGTGTTCCGCGATCGCCGCCCGCGCCTCGCGTTTCTGCTTTGCGGTCATAGAACCCGTGAGCAGCACGATCGTCTTTTGAATACCGAACCGCTCACACAACTCCAGAAACGACTGCTCATGCTGCTTTGCCAGCACCTCGGTCGGAGCCATGATCGCCGACTGGCAGCCCTGATCCGACACATACAGCATCGCTAAAAACGCAACGATCGTCTTACCGCTGCCGACATCCCCCTGTATGAGCCGCTGCATCAGTGTCTCACCCTGTAAATCGCGCAGCACTTCGTTCAATGTGCGCTGCTGCGCGCCAGTCAGTGCATACGGCAGCTGCCTGATATACGCCTGCAGATCATCCACCGTAAAATCATAGGGATTTTTCTGTTTTTCCTCGCCGCGCTTCTGGAGCTGCATCGTCATCAGAAACAGGAAAAACTCATCAAACACGAGCCTGCGTCGCGCACAGATCAGCGCTTCTTTTGATTCCGGAAAATGAATCTGCTCCAGCGCATAGTTATACTCCGCGAGCTCGTATTTTTCACGGATACCGGTCGGCAGATAGTCAAAAAAGCTGTCACACGACTGTAAGGCATAGCGGATCGTCTTACATAAAAAACGGTTTGTGATCCCACGGGTCAGCGCATAGACCGGCTGCATGGATTCCTCAATCGCAGCATAGTCCTCCGGTGAAAACAGCGCCGGCTGCTCCATGTGCCAGACACCGTTTTTGTCGGTCACTTTGCCGTACAGGATCACAGTTTTTCCCTTTTTCAGCCCATTGGCAATGTACGGCAGCCGAAACCAGATCGCTTCGAGCTCTTTCCCCTCACAGCTGCTCTTTAACACCGTGATCGTCATCGCACGGGTACGGCGCATCACCGCAGCACGCGTGACCGGGACAATCACAGCCGCCGTCTGTATATTTTTTGCTTCTGTTAATTCATTGATCTGCGCAGCGCGTGGATATGTCACATAATCCCTCGGAAAATGAAGGAGTATATCACCTACGGTGTATACTCCCATTTTCTGTAACAAATTTTCCGTTTTCTCGCCCACGCCCTTTACTCCACGAATCGGTGCAGTCAGTTCCATAGCCGTTACTCCCATCGATTTCTAATTGATTACTCGACAGATAAAATATAATAGTACACCGGCTGTCCGCCGTTGTTTACCTCAACCTCGATATCCGCATACTTCTCCTGCAGCTTTTCTGCCAGTGCAGATGCATCCTCCCCGGATACTTCTTCGCCGTAATACAGGCTGATAATACCGCTCTCGTCAGTCACGAGCTGATCAACCATATCAATCAGAGTCTGCTCCATATCAGCGCCCACGGACAAAATACCGGCATCTCCGATGCCCATATAGTCGTTCTCCTTGATCTCCTTACCGTCAATATTGGTATCACGCACCGCATAGGTGATCTGTCCGCTCTTGACATTTGCCAGCTCCTCGGTCATGCGCTTGGCATTTTCTTCGGCAGGCTGCTCCGGAATGTAGTTGATCAGTGCCGTGATGCCCTGCGGAATCGTCTTTGTCGGAATGACATAGATCGTCTTGTCCTCCGTCAGGGAAGCTGCCTGATTTGCCGCGAGGATTATATTTTTATTGTTCGGCAGGACAAAAATATTCTTTGCCGGTACTTTATCGATCGCACGGAGAATGTCCTCCGTGCTCGGATTCATCGTCTGACCGCCCTCGATGATCACATCGACTCCGAGACCGCTGAAGATCTCACTCAGTCCCTTTCCTGCTGACACGCTGATAAAGCCCATATCCTTCCACTCTGTGGCAGGTGCCGGCTGCTCCCCGGCTGCCTGCTGTGCGGCTACCTTTTCCGCATCCTTGATCAGACGCTCCTGATGCTCCTCACGCATGTTGTCGATCTTGATCTTGCTGAGCGAGCCGTGTGTGAGTGCCTCCTGAATCGCCAGACCCGGGTCATTGGTATGTACATGGGTCTTTACGATCTCATCGTCTGCCACTACAACGATCGAATCGCCGATAGAGGTCAAAAACTCCTTGTACTTTGCAATCTGTGCGTCACTGAGCGGATGATTTAAAACGATAATAAACTCGGTACAATAGCCAAACTTGATCTCAGCCTCTGTCTCTGCAGAGATCTTTGTGATACCGCTGGCAGCTGTCTTGTCAGCCTCAAAGCTGCTGTAATCGATCTCCTTGCCCATCAGTGCATCATATGCACCCTGTAAAACAACGACCAGACCCTGTCCGCCGGAATCCACAACGCCTGCCTGCTTCAATACCGGCAGCATCTCCGGTGTCTTTTTCAGCACGCGCTCTGCCTCATCAATCACGGCGCGGATAAATACGCACAGATCATCGGTCTCCTCAACCATGTCGATCGCTTTGTCGGCAACACCTCTCGCCACGGTGAGAATCGTACCCTCCTTCGGCTTCATAACTGCCTTGTAGGCGGTCTCGACCGCCTTGTCACATGCCTCGGCAAGAACGACGGTATCAATCGTGTCATAAGCTGCGATCACCTTTGTAAAGCCACGGAAAAGCTGTGATAAGATAACACCGGAATTTCCTCTGGCACCGCGCAGGGAACCGGACGAAATTGCCTTTGCAACAGATTTCATGGTTGTTTTTTCAAGGCTGCCCACTTCCTTAGCGGCAGAAAGGATCGTCATGGACATATTTGTTCCGGTATCACCATCCGGCACGGGGAACACGTTTAATTCATTGATCCATTCCTTTTTTGCCTCCAGATTATGCGCACCTGCGAGAAACATCTTCGCCAACAGCTCTGCATTGATCTTTTCTATACTTTGCACAGTTTGTCCCACTTGTCTTGTCCTCCTAATCGATTACCCGTACGCCTTCTACGGAAATATTGATCTTTTTTATTTTCATGCCGGTGAATTCCTCCACACGGTATTTTACTGTCTCTGTCAGATTATCCGCAACGGTAAAGATACTTACACCATATGACACAATCACGTGGAAATCAATACTGATCTCATTCGCATCATCGACCGTCACATTGATGCCGTGTGAGAGATAATCTTTCTTTAACAGCTTTACAAGACCATCCTTCATATTTACCGCAGCCATACCTACGATGCCGAAACATTCCACTGCAACAGAACCGGCATAGGTAGCGATCACTTCCGGGTCAATGGTAACAGTACCTAAAGAATTGGTTAATTGTCCATTCATAGTCAAACCTCCATATCATCATTCGGCACATCAAAAACATATACCAAAAACACAGTTTCCCAACATACAATGTACCGTAGTCTATCTTATTCTATACCATCTACCGGAAAAAAGAAACACATATTTGATTTATTTGCAATTTTTTTCAATTTATTCTTGCATTGCCTATTTATATCTGATAAAATGTCCTAGTATGAGTTTGGAGAATATCGCTCTGAACTAATTTTGGAAACCAGACAAGGAGGTGCAAGTCATGGCAAAGTGTGCAGTATGTGGAAAAGGCGCTCATTTTGGAAACAATGTGAGCCATTCTCATAGAAGATCAAACAGAATGTTCAAGTCAAACATCAAGTCTGTTCGTTGCGTAGTAAACGGAGGAACAAAGACACAGTATGTTTGCGCTAGATGTCTGAAGTCAGGAAAAGTTGAGCGCGCATAGTTCTCTCTTTTACGTTTGAATGATATTTTATGAATCAAAAAAAGAAGCTGACAGCGTTCAGCTTCTTTTTATTTTCTTTTTAATTATTTCCGGACGAAACGGGCAGGCTCTCAGCCGCAGCAAAATAGCTCATACCCGATCAAAAGCAGTATGCCGCTGATAATGACGAGAACGACTGCACTCTCGATAAATAACGTAATCAGCATACCGACTGCTATACAAAAAAACGAATATCCGATCAATCTACGCATCGCTGTTGTCCTCCATATACTATAGTATATGCCGGATCTTACGGTTATGCCTACGGATTGACAGATGCGTCCAGCATTTCACTCATTTCTTTGCCGGCTGCTTCCTTTGCCTGCTCGGAAATATGATCTGAATCCTTTTTTGTAAATTTGTCCACAAAATCGGGTACCATATCCAGAATCTTCGTGATGCTGTCCTGATTCTTGACATTCACAAGTCTGGTTGAGCCGTTCTGGATCACCAGTACCGCAGACGGCTGAATGCGTCCGCCCATACCGCCTCCTGCATTATTTGAGCCGTTCTTGGCAAATGCGCCTGCGCCCACGCCAAAGCTCACATCCACGAGCGGTAAAATGATCGTCTCTCCGATATGGATTGCATCTCCGACCACCGTCTTTGATGAAATAAAGCTGTCCATCCCCTTAAACAGGGATTCTACCGTCGAACGAAAGCTGCTGTTTTCTGCCATAATAGTTACCTCCTGAGTTTTTTTATGATTCTTCGAATATCTCTGTCAAAGAGTAATCGTAAACCTGCAGCGACTACGTGGACAATACGCACATGTCCGCGCACATCCATCCAGCCTCTGATATATAGCTCTTCTGTTACAAAATCCGGTGTGATCCGGCATTTTTTTCCATAGACAAACGGACAGACACTCAGCGCCGCCGTCGCATAGCCGGTGTTCGCGGGATCGCCCAGCGAAAACGATACATCCGCCATAATGCGCCGCGGTCCGATGTGGCGAAGCAGTTTTTTGACCTCGCGCAGCAGATGTAAAACCGCACGTCGGTTGCCCTCATCCGTCAGTTCTGTACGGATGCGCTTCATGGTATCCCTGACACCCTCCGAGAACTTCTTCTCCTGCTTCTTTTCGGATGGCTGCGCCGTTTCAGTCTCTTTTTTTGCTGAATTTTGATCTGTATTTTTATCTGAACTTGTATCTGAATTATCTGTATTTTCTGTATCCGTACCGGCGTGCTGCGGCTGTGCGGCTGATTCCTCCTGCGCCGCCTGCTGTGCTGCCGTTTCCGGCTCCTTTGATACTCCGGGTGATTCCTGCGGTGCCGCTGTCACTTCCGATGGCTCTGCTGTTTCCGCCGCCTCTGTGGTATCCCCTGCTTTTGCCTTTTTGCTTTTACGTGGAAATACCTGTATGCCGAACACCTTTACCTTACAGCAGATGACCGGATCATCCTCTGGACTGCCGTTCACCCACACACGGTACGGAACCGGCACAAACAAGACCAGACAGACCACGGCAAGCAGCAGACCGAGTATTGCGAGCAGCAGCCAGCCGATCACCTTCAGGATCATTAACAGGATTCCTAGCATTGCAGACCATCCTCTCTGCTGTCCGGTCGGTGTCTCACGACAAATTCGCGCAATTTAAAATTGCCCTGTGCCGTGTAGATGCTGCTGACGATCGTCCCTGCTAACAGCACGGCCTCGTCATAATCTCCGGCAATACCGATCACATACAGCCCCTTTTTCGGATAATAGCGCTGTCTCAGCACCTTCGTTGATATAATATCGATCAGATTATCCGGATTGCTGGAAAGCGTCAGAAGATACGCATTGCAAAAAAAGCTCCGTTTTCTGCCCCCACGGATGATTCGTTTCTTTTTCCGGTCAGAGATGCTCCCGCCGACAAACAGATCATCATACCATATCATATATTATCCTCATTCTCCGTAACTATTCAACACGGTTCTCATTTTCTACCAGTATTTATGGCTGCCCCACAGATTGCTTTTTTTCAGATCCAGATACTCGTTGTATGCCTTTTCCAAAATCTGCTTCTCATTGTTGAATTTTAAAAGATGATACGCTTCGTGATATTTGTAATATCCGGAATCCACGAAATATTCCTCACGTTGTGGTTTACTGTAATAGCTGTCGCCCATCATCAGATACCAGTGCACTTCCTTTTGCACGACATCCTCCGGAACGTTAAAAGTATACTGGCTCTTTCCGATGTATTTGATAATGGCAGCTTCCACACCGGCTTCTTCTTTCACTTCCCGTGCCGCAGTTTCTTTGTATTCCTCACCATTCTCAACGGTTCCCTTCGGCAGTACCCATCCCTCGTACTTATTCCGATAGTTCTTGTAAAGTAACAGTATCTTTCCACGAAATATTACCACACCACCACAACTGGTCGCCTCGATCATTGCAATACCTCCTGATGTGGTTTATAAATCTAAAATCACCTAACAGTATACTATTATTTGAAGTAGGTGTCAAACACAGTCTTTGCAATCGGTACTGCAACCGTACCCCCGTTTCCGGCTCCCTCGACCACGACTGCGATCGCAATCGACTGCCTGCCCTTGGCGCGCGCATATCCGGCAAACCACGCATGGCTTTCGCCCTTTGTCGTCCCGTATTCCGCCGATCCGGTCTTGCCGGCAGCGTTGTACGCATCGGACTGCAGCGCGGATGCCGTACCGTCTGTCACGACCGCACGCATCATGCCGCGCAGAATTTTTGCCTCCTTTTGCTTCATGAGCTGACCGTATGCGGACGGATCATACTGTTCGATCACTTTTCCATCCGAATTCTCCACACGGTCTGCCACATAAGGGTTCATCAGTGTTCCGTCATTTTCAATGGCAGATACGATCAGTGCCATATGAAGCGGGCTGACAAGTGTCGTACCCTGTCCGATCGCCGTCGCCATGACTTCGCTGTCCGCCGCATCCGGCTTTAACGAAAAACGGCTCTTGCTACTCGCAATCCGGATCGGCAGATCCTGATTAAATAACAGATCCTCGCTGGTCGATGCGTATTTTTTCAGATTCAGCGACAATCCGATATTGGCAAACGAGCTATTGCAGGATTTCTCCAGCGAAGTTTTCAGATCTACGGTTCCGTGTACCGAGCCGCCAAAACAGTGCAGCGTATAATTGTCCACCGTGATACTGCCGTTACAGTCATAGCTGTACGACTTGTAATCATTCGGATGCTCCCTGATGTATTCGAGTGCCGTCACCAGCTTGAACGTAGATCCCGGCGGGTAAAGTCCCTGTGTCGCACGGTTTAACAGCACGGAATTTTCATCATCGTTTGCGAGTATCGCATTCCAGTCCGTGACGATCGTATTCGGGTCGAAATCCGGTCTGGACACCATCGCCAGTATCTTTCCGGTTGCAGGTTCTAACACAACGACCGCCCCTTTCCGGTCGCCCAACGCCTCATAAGCCACCGCCTGCAGCTCATGGTTGAGCGTCGTGACGAGTGTATCACCCGTATTTTTTTTGCCCTCCATCTCATTCATTACACGCTCTAAAATAAACGCATGTGACCGCAGCAGCTCAAAATTGTAACCCGACTCAAGTCCTGCCTTGCCGTTGTCCGCATAGCCGACAACATGCGCATATTTTCTGCCCTGCGGATAGACACGTGTCTCTTTGCCGTCCGCATCCACACGCGTCTGCGCGAGCACTGTCCCGTCATCCGCCACGATCGAGCCGCGGATCACACGCTCCGCAAAGCTGTCAAGTCTCGTATTATAAGGATTGTTGATGAACTGCTCACTGCGCGCGACCTGAAAATAGGTAAAATAAGCGATCATCGCCAGAAAGATGCCGATAAAAAAGTACGCAATGACCGCAAATTCACGATTGGAATCCCTGCGTTTTCTGTGAACGATCTCATTCTGATACAGATTTTCGTCTGCGGATGTTTTCTTTTTCTTCATCTACGCTCTCATCCTCTCTGATGATATATAATCCCTGAATAACTGCAAATATAATAAATGTCGATAACAGTGAGCTGCCTCCGTAGCTCACAAGCGGCAATGTAACTCCGGTTGACGGTATAAATTTGATGACACCGCCAATCGTCAAAAACACCTGAAAACCATAGGTTGTGCCGAGTCCGAGCGCGATCAGCTTGTAAAACCGCTCATGGATCTGCATTGCAATGTTTAAAAACATCAGATAACAGCAGGCGCACACCAGTATCACACAGATCGCAAAGATGCCGCCCATCTCCTCGGAGATCGCCGCAAATACAAAATCCTCATCCGCAACCGGAATCTTTGCCGGCATCCCCTGAAACAGTCCCAGTCCGAACCACCCTCCGGTTCCGATCGCAAACAGCGACTGTGAGACCTGATAGCCCTCACGGTCAATGACCGCCAGCGGATCCTTCCATGCGACCACACGTGTCCGCACGTGCGAAAACAGCTTGTAGGCGACGACCGCCGCCAGCGAGCCCGCGCCCAGACCAAGTCCCAGATACCGGGCATCCTTCGTCGCAACATACAACATGACCAGATACGTCACAAAAAAGATAGAGGCGCTGCCCAGATCCTTTGATAAAACCAAAATAACCACATGCAGGGCAGCCAGCACCGTCGTGATAACAACCTGTTTAAACTCTGTCGAGTGGTAAAGCATCGACGCAGCGAAAAACACAAACAGGATCTTGATAAACTCCGAGGGCTGCAAACTGACTGAGCCGAAGGTAAAGGACAGCTTTGCGCCGTAATCGGTTCTTCCCGCTACCGCGACCAGTGCAAGCAGTGCGATTCCGATGCCCGCATAGAGATACGGCAGCTTGTGCAGAAAATGAATGTGCCGGATAAAAAACGGTACGAGCAGCGTGATGACCGTCGCGGCAACCGCCAGTGTGAACTGACGGATTGCTTTCGCCTCATCGAGTCTCGTCAATATGATAAAACCGATCACCAGCAGCATACACATATGGTTCGTGACCAGCCGTGCCGCTTTTTTATACAAAAACCGGTAGATCAGCTGGATGGCACAGATTAAGAGCACCTGCATGACATAAAATCCCAGCATCTGCACCTCTCCGGTCGCCGCAAAGATAACCAGATACGCATCCAGATGGATCAAAAACAGGAAAAATAACTGTCTGCGCAAAACCGGCTGCATCCGTTTGGGCGAATCCGACTTTTTCAATGCCGAAAAGCTCTCATAGGTGTAACAGGCAAACAGTATCATCATCAGATATTTCGATACTTCGGTAATGATTGTAACCATAGTTTTTATTCCTACCTCTTATTCTACCCCTCGTTTAAAATGTCCGCGTGTAGATTCTCCGTCAAACAGCGGTGTCCCCGGTGTCCTGCCAAGCACATACTGTTCATAGGCAGCGAGAACCGCCTGCGTTTGAGCTGCATCCTCCACGGTAAAATCCATGCGCAGCAGCTCGGGTGCGATCCGCATGACCTGAGCAAACGAAGCGGGCTCATATAGGACAGTCGGGAGCGCATTATAAATCACATTGCAGCAGACACTGCAATAATTTCTGACCGGAAGCTCCTTTCCGCAGCGGTCGGTCAGAAACAGTGTTTTGTCCGTCCCATCACAGCCATGCATCGTGCGGTTGACACACTGGCTGCTCACCATAAACGGTGCATGTCCGTAAATGACCAGACAACTGCCGGTCTGCGGCAGTCTGCGCAGCTCATTCGCATGGAGCTCTAACGGCAGCGTATGGAAACGGTATCCCTTGTCTGCAAAAAATGCACAAGCACGGTCAGAAAATGTATACAACGGGCTATCGAGCCATATCTGAGCCTCCGGAACTCCCATTCGCTGCAAAAATCCGAGTGTATCATATGTTTTTGCAAGAAATCCTTCAAGTCGATTATTCTCTTGCATAATTTTTATGCAATTCCACTGTGATTCATAGAAATCGGCGGTGTCATCACGCAGCACCGACGGCATTGCAAGCAGCAGACGCTTTTGGCGCTGTCCGCATAATTGTCCCGCCTGCGCGATCCGTGTGCCGAAATCCGCACGGTCAATCGCCTGCAGCTGGAGCGCTGCGGTCTGGATATAGTCCTTTTCTATGCAAATGCAAAACTGCTCCCACGTATCACAGACTGCAAGCACCGCCTGCGTATCCGTGGTATTTTCTGCTGTGGGATGCTCCTTACATTGTAACGACTGCTCGGAACGGATGTCTTCAAGGCGCTGCGCGGGTCTGCTCCTGCGCCACCCGTCCGTGAGCGCCTGCCGGAGCTGTCCGATCGCATTCCTGCGGACCGTCTTTAAAAACTGCTTCGGAATAAAACAGTTCTCATCCATCCGTATCTCTAACTGTGCAAATGCATAACCGGTATCTCCGGTCTGCCGCAACACTTTCTCAACATCCTCCGCGCGTGCCGGTGACTGCTTCGCCGTCTGGATCTCCCCTGCCTCTGCACAGACGGTCTGTCCGCCCATGGGATCGATGACTGTCAGACGGACGGGCGCACCGATCCTGCACTCACACAATCCGTAAAGTGCACGCTGCGCGTCCTGATACTGCAACGTCTCATGCTGTTGTGCGGAGGTGTGCTTTGGTGAGTACAGGCTGATCATCGCCCTTCCCTTTTCGCCGCGCAGATATCCTGCGGTAAACCCGCTGCGGTTTCCGAGATCTAAGAGCAGCCTGCGATCACTTTCTGACACCGCGTAATCGCCCCCTGCCTCGAGCAGATCGAGATATTTCCGGTAAACAGCCGTGACTCCTGCCGCATAATTCGTCTGCTTCATCCTGCCCTCGATCTTAAGCGAGCAGACACCCGCATCTGCCAGCTCCGGCAGCAGATCGACTGCGCACAAATCCTTCGGGCTGAGCGGGTACAATTCCCTGCCGCCGTCCAACGACCGCCCCTGTTCCCGCACACCGTAAGGCAGGCGGCACGGCTGTGCACACCGCCCACGATTGCCGCTCCTGCCGCCGAGCATACTGCTGAACAGGCATTGTCCCGAATAACAGTAACAGATTGCGCCGTGTACAAAGCACTCGAGCGGCACATCGACATTCCCGTGGATGCGCCGGATCTCAGCCAGTGACAGCTCACGCGCCAGTACGATCCGGTCTGCGCCCTCCTGCGCCCAGAACCGTGCGCCATCAGTACCCGCAATCGACATCTGCGTGCTCGCATGCAGCTCCATTCCGGGAAACTGCTGTCTGATAAAAGCAAACACACCCGCATCCTGCACGATCACCGCATCCAGTCCCTGCTCATAGTAAGGCAGCAGATACTCGTAAAGCTGCTCTTCCAGCTCATTTGTCTTTAACAGCGTATTGACGGTCAGATGCAGTTTTTTCCCCTGCAAATGCAATTCATCGATCGCCTGCAAAAGCTCCTCCTGTGTGAAATTTTTCGCATAGGCACGCGCCCCAAACTGGGCACCGCCGACATATACCGCATCCGCACCTGCCGCACATACCGAACGCAGTGTCTCCATTGATCCTGCCGGTGCCAACAGCTCCATTTTTTTCATTTTTTCGACTCCTGTAAACAAAATGCTCCGCGTGGATCAGCTCCCCGCGGAGTATACAACTGTCTATTTCAAAAGAACTTCTTCCAGATCCGCACTCAGACTCTCGTTTTTCTGCGTCAGCTCGCGCTTTTCTTTCTCCAGTTCCTCTACCTGTCCCTGCATCTGCTCATTATGCTGCTTGACAAGCTCCAGCTTCGCATTGGCTTCTGCAATCTTTGTGTTCGCATCGTCCAGCTGCATCTGCGCATCGACCAGCTGGTGTTTCAGATCAAAGATCTCCTTTTCCAGATCTGAAAACTTCTCGGATGAAGTGCCCGCCTGTTCCTTTGCCTTAAAGTAATCATCCGCCAGATTCAGGTTTAACATCAGATTTTTCATATCCTGAGGAATACGCTTATAGGAATCCTGCTGATTCATCTCCGTGATTTTCTGATTGATATATGCAGCAACACGCTGTAAGTAATCTTCTTCCTCAAATCCGCTCAGATTGTATTCTTTCTTGTCGATCACTACGACCGTGCTCTTTTTTGTTCCCATATGTTTTCCTCCAGCCATCATAAACTACTTGCAAGTATACCTGTTTTCTGTTCAAAAATCAACCGGGCACCGATACCCTACTGTTCCTTCGGCAGTCCGAAATGACTGTAACAGTACGGCGTCACGACGCGCCCTTTGGGTGTGCGGTTGATAAACCCGTTCATCACCAGATACGGCTCATACACATCCTCGATCGTGCCCGCATCTTCTCCGATCGCTGCCGCAAGCGTATCGAGCCCGACCGGTCCGCCGGAGAATTTCTCAATAATCGTATAGAGCAGCCTGCGGTCACTATTATCCAGTCCCATTTTATCGACCTCCAGCAGATTGAGCGCAAAGGTAGCGACTTCTTTGGTGATTTTTCCGTCGTATTTTACCTGTGCAAAATCACGCACGCGGCGCAGCAACCGGTTCGCAAGCCGCGGCGTTCCGCGGGAACGTCTCGCCAGCTCATACGCACCTTCCTCATTGATGGCGACTCCGAGCTTTTTTGCAGAGTGCAGAATGATCGTTTTCAGCTCATCGACCGTGTAAAATTCCAGATGGTGCATGACCCCGAAGCGATCCCGCAGCGGTGCGGAGAGCAATCCTGCCCGCGTTGTCGCACCGACGAGCGTAAACTTCGGCAGATCCAGACGGATTGAGCGCGCAGTCGCTCCTTTTCCGATCATAATATCAATCGCATAATCCTCCATCGCCGGATAGAGCACCTCCTCCACCTGCCGGTTCAGCCGGTGGATCTCATCGACAAACAGCACATCCCCTTCGGCAAGATTGCTCAGAATCGCCGCCATCTCACCGGGCTTTGCGATCGCCGGGCCACTCGTGATCTTCATATGTACGCCCATCTCATTTGCGATAATGCCTGCCAGCGTCGTCTTGCCGAGTCCGGGCGGTCCGTAAAAGAGTACGTGGTCAAGCGATTCGCCGCGCCCTTTGGCTGCCTCGATATATACCTTTAAATTTTCCTTTGCCTTTGCCTGTCCGATATAATCATCCAGACATTGAGGACGCAGCGATTTTTCGACCATTACATCCTCTTCCTGTATTTCCGTGGATATCACTTTCCGGTTATTCATGAAATTCTCCTACATAAATGCCATATTGCGCAGCGCCAGCTTCAGCACATCCTCTACATCCGTTTCCGGTGCGATCTCGATACCGGATAATACCTGTGATGCCTCCGATGCCGAATAGCCGAGCGCGGTCAGAGCCAGCAGTGCCTCCTGACGGACACCCTTCTCCAGCTCGATCTGCGGATTTTTGACCAGTTCCTCCTGCGTGTGAAACGCATCCTCCAGCTTTAGCTTATCCTTCAGCTCCAAAACGATACGCTGCGCCGTCTTTGCCCCGATGCCCGGCGCTTTTGAGATCGCCTTTGCATCGTCCGCAATGACCGCAAACCGCAGATTATCCGCCGATAACACCGATAAAATCGCAAGTGCGCCCTTTGGCCCGACACCGTTCACACCGATCAGCAGCTTAAAAATGCGCAGATCGTCTTTGGTCAGAAATCCGTACAGGCAGAAGGCATCCTCCTTTACCTGAAAATAAATGTACATTTTGATCTCCGAACCGACCGCCGGTAAATATTCAAATGTCTGTCCGGAAATATAGACCTGGAATCCGATGCCCTGATGATCGATAATCACCGATTCCTCATCCATATCCGCTAGTGTTCCCCTGATATATTGAATCATTCTGTTTTTACTCCTCTTTATGCCCTGCTGTCAGCCCAAGCAGCTCCCGCGGCAGCCGCCGCAAAACCGCACACGCCACAATTCCGATCAGCACACCTGTCAGCATGCCGACGAGAAACAATACCGGCAGATAATATAAAATCCGGTAATTTTCAACAACAAGCGCAGCCACCAGAAACTGACCAACATTATGTGCGACACCGCCCGCCGCGCTCACACTGATCAGATGCAGTTGCCCCGTCCTTTTCAGCCCCGCCATCACAAGCAGGCTGAGTATTGCCCCTGCCAGACTGTACAGAATACTATAAAGACTGCCAAAAAAGAAACCTGCCAGCAGCACCCGTGCGATCGACACGCACGCGCCGTCACGCACATCACCAAGATACAGCACGATGACGACAACGATATTCGTCAGTCCCAGCTTGACACCCGGAATTCCGATCGGCAGCGGGATCAACGCCTCCACATAGCTGCAGATAAGCGCCAGTGCCAGCGCCATCCCAAGATACGGCACACGCTTTAAAAAACGTTGTCCGGAAATGTGATCCGGTGCATCCGGGCTACTGGCTGACGGTGTCATATTCCTGTTCATGCGTTCCATATACCTCCACCACCAATTTGTGCGGCAGACATACGATCGTCTGCCGTTCCCGCGTGATCGCACCCTGACGGATACACAGCGCATCCGGACAGGTCGCCTGCTCCATGCGCACACTGCCGTCCTCAATACGGACGACATTGATCACCGAACCGTCCCGTTCCACCGGAATCTCACGATCCTCATTCAGTGAATACGTGCCGTATACGGTGCCGTCTATCGTGATGCGCACCGATGCACCGGTCTTGGAAAACAGATAGATCCCGACCGTCAAAAGGATTCCGCCGAGTAACAATCCGCCCAAAAATACGACATCCTTCCATCCGAATTGGTCAAATTGCTGCTTCATGCTTAGACCTGCTCTCCGATATAATAAAAGCCCTTACACTGTGCGAGTCTGACATCCACGATCTTTCCGATCAGTGAACTGTCTCCGGGGAAATGAACCACCGAATTGTTCGACAGACGTCCGGTCACCAGTGACGCATCGTGTTCATTGATCTGCTCCACGAGCACCGGCTGTACCTGTCCCTCGATCAGATGTGCCTTTTCCGTTGCGATATGTTGTACTTCCTTTAAGATCATGTCAAAGTTTTCCTTGATCTCCTGTTCCGGCACCTGATTTTCCATCTCTGCGGCGGGTGTGCCGGAGCGCTTGGAGTAGATAAACGTAAAGGCACTGTCATAGCGCACGCGGCGGACAACATCCAGTGTCTCTAACGCATCCTCCTTTGTCTCTCCCGGAAAGCCCACAATAATATCTGTCGTGATCGCAATGTCCGGGATCGCAGCACGTAGCTTGTCGACAAGCGTTAAATACTGTTCCTTATCATAATGGCGGTTCATCGCCTTTAAGATCCTCGAACTGCCGGACTGCAGTGGCAGATGCATATGCTTACAGATCTTTTTCGACTGCGCCATCACCTCGATCAATTCATCCGACAGATCCTTCGGGTGCGATGTCATAAAACGGATACGCTCCAGCCCTTCAATCTGTTCCACCTCACGCAACAACTGTGCAAACGTGACCGGATGCTCCAGTGTTTTTCCGTAGGAATTCACATTCTGACCGAGCAGCATGATCTCAACGACACCATCCGCCACAAGACGCTCGATCTCACGGATAATATCCTTCGGTTCACGGCTGCGCTCCCTGCCGCGCACATATGGCACAATACAGTAGCTGCAGAAATTGTTGCAGCCAAACATGATGTTCACGCCGGACTTGAAGCTATATTTACGTTCTACCGGAAGATCCTCGACGATCTCTGTCGTGCCCTCCCAGATGTCAACAACCATCTGTTTTTCTGTCAGCGCACGCACGACCAGCTCCGCAAATTTGAAGATGTTATGCGTTCCGAACACGAGATTGACAAACCGGAAATCCTTTTTCAGCCGCTCTACGACATGCTCCTCCTGCATCATGCAGCCACACAGTGCAATCATCATCTGCGGATGCTTCTTTTTATAGCTGCCGAGCGTTCCGAGCCTGCCGTACACCTTGTTATTTGCATTCTCGCGGACGGTACAGGTGTTATAGATCACAAAATCTGCATCCTCTGTATCTACCTGCTCATAGCCGATCGTCTCTAAAATACCGCGCAGCTTTTCCGAATCGCGCGCATTCATCTGGCAGCCGAACGTCTCCACATGAAAGGTCAGCGGATGTCCGCACGCCTTTGTGCGCTCACTGACGAGTTGCTTCGCCAGATCCATATAATAAAACTGGCGCTGCGGCTCTGTCACCGGTACTTCTGTATTTATATTGATATCATTTTTGGTATCAGCTTGTATGCTTTTTACTGTTTCCATGTGTTTCTCCTAAATTCTCTATGCTTCCGTCTTTGTTTATAATATCAATCTGGTTGAGCTGGCCACGGATATTCGCCCGGATATCCGCCAGATACTCCGCACGCAGCTTTGCCTGCTCCTCCTTTTCGGCGGCGGTCAGTCCCTCCGCCTTCGACTTATGGTAAAGTTCATTGATTCGCTTGATTTTACTCTCATTCATGGATCGGTTCCCCTGTCTGTATCAATTCTTATTCTATGGGCTTCAATAACCATTTTGTATCATAACACAACCTCTGTTCCGGTGCAAGAACCGCGTGACTGTTCATCCATTCACAGCAATATTTGCAGCTCCCGGCAGCTTTCACTCCACGAATAGGTCTTGACACTGCGCTGGCTTTATGTATATGCTAACTGTAATCATGTGAAAAATCCAAAGGTGATTTGATGTTGCCGTGCAGCAGTTGCAGCAGTATCTCGTACTTGCAGCTCCCGCAAGCATGTCTGTTTTGCTTTCATTGCACGAACCATTCCGATG
>CALBJL010000041.1 GCA_937893485.1 uncultured bacterium
GTCTGATTTTGCTGCCTTTGCACGATGGAGAGGAGACTCCAAATTGTGGAAGCCTATTATGCGGAGGGTTATATTGGTAGTAATTCATGTACCGGGCGCTATCTTGCAATGAATGCTGCGCCGGATGGGAGCACCGTTTATCCACTGAGAGAGCAGAGTGCACAGGTTTATGTGGATGGAGAGGCGAAGTCGACCCATTTGTTGCCGGATGGCTATGGATTCCAAAAAGCAGATAATAATTCATGGCTCACGGATGCAGAACTGGCAAAATCCGGTAGCTCTATTTTGGATGATATTGGCACTGTCTGGTCAGACGAATGCGGAGCTTACGATCACCAATGCGGATAGTCTGGTGTATGATCCGGATCAAGCGGTAACGGCAGGGGATCTGTTGTCATATAATGGTAACGTTCTGAATGCGCCTGCAGATGGCTATGATGTTAGCGGTAATACAGCAACGGAGGTTGGCACCTATACGCTGACAGTGACCGCACAAGACAAGAAGAATTATAAAGGCACAAAATCAGTAACCTATGAGGTAAAGCCGTGTCCGTTAGGTGCTTCGACGATCGAGGGCAGTTGGTCAAAGACCTATGACGGTACGACAGACCTGTCATCAGTCATGCCGACAACCGTGAAGTTTTATATAGATGCCGAGAGAGAGGTATCATTTACAAATGGCAGTGACTACAGCGTGGAGGCAGTCGATTTTGACTCCGCAGCAGTCGGAACGGATAAGACCGTTACGATAAAGCTCAAGCTGTTAAACAAAAACTATACATTTGCAGATGGCAAACTGGTGGCGGAGCATCCGCTATCACGGTGCCTGTATCTTCCGGACATGGAGATACGAATATCAGTGCCACAGTTGAGGGTACGACAGCTACGATCGCCGCAGGAGGCACAAACGTGGATCAGGTCATTGCAGACGGTGCAAAAACAGTTGTGATCGATGTATCCGGTCTGAGTGATGTGGACAGCGTCAAGCTGCCCGCAGACATTATATCCAAAGCGGATGAGGCAAAAGGCACTACATTGACGGTCAAGCTGGCGGAAGGCACGGTATAAATGAAAGACCCGGTGTTTTCCTTGGTGAGAGGAAGGCATCGGGTTTTTGGGTTACTGAAAGCGGGCAAAAACTGACTATATTACCCTCCCTAAAAATTTATGGTTAGCTATAAAAATAGGTTGTTTTTATCCTATAATTTACATATAATATAAATGAAGGCGAGGTGTATATCATGACAGTTGACACAAATACAATGATTTCCATAACGGAGGCTAATCAGAATTTTTCAAAGGTTGCCAGAGTAGTTGATGAACATGGTACAGCAGTTATTCTAAAAAACAATGTACCGCGATATCTTGTAATTGATTTCAGCAAAGCAGAACAGGAGAAAATTGCATCTACAGAGGATGTATATGCTATATCTGAGCGTCTTATTAAGCAAAATATGGAGGCTTATGAGGTGCTTGCAAAATGATAAGATTGAGTAAAGAGCAAGTTATTTTACTTCATAAAAGGCTGATAGAGACTACGGGTGGGAGTGATGGTGTTCGCGATGCAGGAATGCTTGACTCAGCACTTTCGAATCCTTTTCAATCTTTTGGAAATGAAGAACTATATCCAAGCGTACAGGCAAAAGCAGCGCAGCTTTGCTTTGGAATTGTAAAGAACCATCCAATGGTTGATGGAAATAAACGATTAGGCGCGCATGTAATGTTGGTGTTTTTGGCATTAAATGGTTATGAGCTGTCATATACGCAGCAGGAGCTGAGTGATGCTATTCTTAGATTGGCGTCTGGTGAAATAAGAGCTGAGGATATATTGCGATGGATTATCAGTCATCAGGATTAACATATATGAGATTGTTTCCTAAAAAATCATGGGATAATATCGAAGAGGTTGCTCCCGATGAATGGGATCTGCAAATGTTACATGATGCTGAAACAAGTCCTGATTGCAAAGAATTTGTTTCTGCGGAAACAGCAATGAAGGAACTTGGTTTAAAATAAACAATCAATGATATATTATGGAAAATGGGACGTAGAGTGATTGGTGTCCCATTTTTTTTGTTATTTTTTGTCTCATACTTTGGGAGGATTTACATTTGTGGGGATCACACGTATAATAAAACTAAGAATGGGCTTACAAGGCTCGATCATAGACCAAAGTGGTGTATATTAAATAGTAACAACTGATGTATGCAAGGAGGAATGACTATGGAAGGTAACTGGAAAAAGAAGCTACTGAGTATGTTTCTTGTGCTCGCGCTTTGTTTGTCGATGATACCGACATCGGCGCTGGCAGAGGAGGCAGCAGGCGGAAGTGCTGCGGTCGGGCAGGAGGAACTGACGACAGGTGATCCGGCGGACGCAACTGGTGGTTCTGCGGATGCAGTGAGTGATCCCGCGGACGCAGCCGGTGGCTCTGCGGGTGCAGTGAGTGATCCCGCGGGCGCAACCGGTGAAACCGGTGAAAATGAAGGAAATAGCGGGGATCAGGAAAATGGCGCGAATGGTGAAAACGGCGCGTCTACGAACGGAGAGCCCCAGACACCGGATAACGATGGAGACGAAAACGCCAGCGTAAATGGTGGAAACGATGCTGAAATCAACGGCGAGAACGGCACTGTGGAAAATGGCGATGAAAACGATGCAGATCCGCAGGCAGGAGAAGAAGCGGAGAATGGTATCGCGCTGTTAGCTGGTGAGGAGACTGTGTCGGCGAGGTATATTACGGGCGTCAAGGAATATGGTCCTGACAAGGATCATGAAAAATATGGGCTTCCGAAGGATTATACGTATGAGACAGTCGATTGTACGGATCTGACGGGAACGTGGCTGGCTAGTAATAATTATACTTTAACTGCTGGATGGTATGTGATTCGAAATACAATATCTCTCGGAAGTGATATTTCTCTTAACATCAGTGGAGAGGTTCATCTGATTGTGGGTGATTTGTCGAATGGTCTCCGGATCAATGATGGTTCTATCCACCTGACAGATGGCAGTGCGCTGAATATCTATGGGGGAGCGCAACCGGGTTGGGACGGGTACTTGGCGGTTTCTAACGGTCAAGGCGCATCCACGACAAAGGCATTTACGTGTGACGAAGGAGGGAGCGCTACTGTCCATGTATATGGAGGTGTAATACAGGCAGATGTAGAAGCGGCTGTTTTGCAGTCAGGAGTTTCGTTAATCATTGAACCACAGAGGGAGCTGAAGCTCTCTGCTAAAGACAGCGCTGGTGCAGAGATATCTATAAGTGATCTTTCTAATCCGACAAGTGCTCTTTCCAATGCGACATATATGGAAATAAATGCATGTGAGCATAAGAATTTACAATATGTACCATCTTCTGCTTTGGGACATGAAGCGACCTCTCATCAAAGAATATGTCAAGATTGTGGATTCGTTACATTTGGTGTGGATCATGAAGAATCTCATAACTGGGAGAACGGCACGTGTACGGTTTGCGGCTATGTATGCCAGCATGCGGATGATAACAATGATGGTACCTGTGACTATTGCGGCGCTATATTTGCAGCAAAAAATGGAGACAAATTCTATTCGTCTTTGAATGAGGCATTAGAGAATGCGGCAGATGGTGATACAGTCACGGTGTTATCAGATAACACGATGAACGGCAATGATGTATCTATAAAGGGAAACCCCGTCACGCTCGATCTGAATGGAAAAACTTGTAATGGTAATAAGAGCATTATCCGGCTCGGAAGTTCAGATGCAAGTGAGACTGCCACATTAAAGCTCACCGGAATGGGAAATCTGAAACAAACAGGCGCATGGGCATCTATCAGTGTCTATGGCGGTAGTACACTGGATCTCACCGGCTGGGAAGGTGGCGAGATTGCTTCTCTATCCGTGTATCCTACGGCTAAGATACAAACCAAGGATATGTCCGGAACAATCGGAGAAATGACTTTGAACGGTATACCTGATGCGGGTGGAATTGCGCTTGATGGTGGTTCGTATGGGGTGATTTATCTTAATGTTTCCGATAATTCCACCATGAAGGCAGGCTCTCTACTCGCAGAGGGCTATGCATTCAAAAATCAAGATGGTACGATGGTATCATACAACACGGAGCTTTCACATGGTACAGATAGAGGACTTACAAACGTCACTGTCGTAAAATGCAGTGCACATCAGGATGCAGATAACAACAACTCATGTGATTACTGTAATACAAACATCTCTTCGGCTGATGCCAAAGTGACAACAGCTCAGGGTGAGACGTATTACTTCATGGCAGAACAGACGAATGGTGTAAAAACGGTTGATGCAGCCGTAGCATCTGCGACTGATACGGTCACACTACAGATAGATGATCTTACGATTAACAATGCAAACTGCAAGATTGATCTGAATGGTCAGACAGTAACAAAGATCACCGCCAGTGGATCGGATCTGGTTGTGGAAGGCAGTGGAACAGTTGCGCTTCTGGATACTACCTCCGGCAGTGCAAAGCTCAATGGTGGCACTTATAAGGATATTTCTACCGGAAGCAACACAACACTTGGCAGTCTGTTACCGGATGGCTATGGTTTCCAGAAAGCAGATAGTTCAAGTTCATGGCTCACCGAGGAGGAATTGGCGAAATCCGGCAGTCAGGTATTGGCAGCTAATAGTATCGGCGCAGTTACAGTCGAACAGGCACCGATCACGAAACTGACTGTCACTGCACCGGAGAGCATCATTTATACCGAAGATCTTACAATTACGGCAGAAGTAGATAAGATCGCAGGTGCACAGGATGCCACTTACGAGTGGTATATGGATAATAGTAACACAAAGCTGACAGGTCAGACAGCAGCGACTCTGACGCTGAAGGATGCTCCGCGCACAGGTGATTATACTAAAAATCCTGATCCTGCTGAATACGGAAACGCGGGAGATCACACTTTCAAGTGCGTGGCATCCAGTGATGGCTATGTAGTAAGCAAAGAGGTCACTGTGACCGTGAAACCGGCAGATCTGACGAACGCGAGACTCACGATCAGCGGTGAGGATGGTCTGGCTTATATTCCGTATTCATCGGATAAAGATAGCGGTATAGAGCTTTATGTAGCATATGATCTGTGGTATAACAGCAAATACCTGACCGTGCAGTCTAGCGATCCTACGGTGGAACCTAGTCCTATAGATTATACGGTTACCGGAAATAAAGGGGTAATAAATGCCGGAAACTATACACTGACTGTTACCGGACAGGGCAACTACACCGGCACGAAATCCATCCAGTTTGTGGTAAAGCCGTGCGAATTATCAGATAAAGCGTCAATCAGTAATTTAATAAAGGAATATGACGGTACGACAGATCTGCCGCTTGAGCAGCTGGATTCCGTTGGTTTTGTATACGAAGGGCCCGGCAATATGAGCAACGGTACAATAGACTTTGACAGAGGCGAGGACTATACGGTAGAGGGAGCGCAGTTTGAGAATGCAGATGTCGGAGCTGAAAAAACGGTCATTATAAAATTCCGGATGCTGAATCCGAACTATAGCTTTGCGGGTGGTCAGAGGGAAATAGAGATTGTCAGACGTCAGCAGGATGCCGGCAGTGCAACGCAGGCGATAGACAAAGCGGCGGCAACTGATCAGTCTGTGGATCTGGAAGTAATGAACGGTCATGCAAAGACTTATACCGTTGATCTCGCGAAGCTGATTCCTGAATTGGCTGCTCCGAAGAAATATGGTGACATCACCTATGGTCTGCCGCTTGTTCATTTGGATACAAGCTACTATGTTGTAGGTGGTGCAAAGGTCGAGAACGGCGTGCTTACCCTGCCGATTGAACAGGTCGATACAGACGTTGAGGGTAAGATCGGTACGGTTAGTGTAGTGGTCAGCACAACAAACTATGAGGATATGACGTTGACGGTCAATGTCAAGGCAACGAATAAACTTATACCGACCGGAGCGCCGACACTGAGCAAAGCAGCGCTCACCTACGGCGAGAAGCTGGACGATATTACACTTTCCGGTTCGATGAAATATGAGGATGCGACCGTTGAGGGAACATTTGCATGGGTAAATCCCGATGCGAAGCCCGATGCAACTACTGCTTATACGGCAGAATGGATCTTTACGCCGACCGATGGCGCGACCTACGCAGAGGTCAGTGGCAAGACAGAGATCGCTGTGAACAAGGCAACACCCGCGGGCGAGCCTGTTTATACAAAGATCACGGCTGCCGGCAAGACGGTAACGGCTGCGGCACTTGCAGTCAACCCGAACTGGCCCGCAGGTACGGTAAAATGGGTTGATGCAGACGGCAAGCAGTTGGACGACAGTACAGAAGTCAAGGTAAATACCGCTTATCAGTGGTTATTTACACCGACAGACACGAATAACTATCACACAGCAACCGGTACGATCGTGCTCTATACGGTTTCTTCGTCCGGAGGCGGATCGACCGGCGGTGGAGCAGCCGGAGGCGATACATCAGGCGGTGGATCATCTGCGATTGTGGTTCCGGTAACTTCCGGACACGGAGATACGAACATTAGTGCCACAGTCGAGGGCACGACAGCTACGATCGCCGCAGAAGGCACAAATATTGATCAGGTCATTGCAGACGGTGCAAAGTCGGTTGAGATCGATGTATCCGGTCTGGGAGATGTGGATACGGTCAAGCTGCCCACAGACATTATATCCAAGGCGGATGAGGCAAAGGGCACGACACTGACGATCAAGCTGGCAGACGGTACCGTAGAGCTCAGCCAGAAAGCGCTGAAAACGATCGCATCCGGCGAGGAAGTGACAATTTCTATCCAGCAGGCGACCTTGACCGACGTACAGCGCCAGGCAGTCGGCTCACTGGCACAGGTGGCAGCCGTTGTAGATGTCAATCTGTATGTAGGAACGAAACAGCAGTCCCGCTTTGGCGGCGGCGCGCTGACAATTTCTATCCCTTACACACCGAAGGCGGGCGAAGATACCTCCAAGCTGGCGGTATGGTTTATCCGCGATGACGGCACGATAGAGACAAAGAAAGGCACTTACGATGCCGAGAGCGGATGCTTTGTATTCAAGACCAAGCATCTTTCGAAGTACCTGCTGGTAGATACCACAAGGGTACACACTGCAACCGACACCTCAGCAAAGATCGGTGTCTGGACGCAGGTAGTGATGTTTTTCCGCAAGTTTTTAGGAAAATAAAAAAAAAAAAAAGTGGCGACCGCCACAATGAAACAGAGAAGGTAATCAAAGACCCGGTGTTTTCCTCGATCAAAGGAGAGCACCGGGTTTTAGGTTTGGCAGGTAAATGCAGCTCTCGAATAGAAAGAGTTGAAAAAGGGTATAATTATGGTATAATTATACCATAAATAAGGAGGTGTGTATTATGCCGCAGATAATTCCAATTAAAGATTTGAAAAATACATCCGAGATTTCGGATATGTGCCATAAGGCAGAGGAGCCCATCTATGTGACTAAAAATGGATATGGCGACATGGTCATCATGAGCATGGAGATTTATGAGTCAACGATGAGACAGCTTGCTATGTATAGAGATATTGAAATATCTGAAAAGCAGATAGAGGCAGGGCAGGTAAAGGATGCCAGAGCAGCACTTAGGGAAACGAGGATAAAGTATGGTTTATAGATTAAATGTTACTGAACATGCAGATGACCTGCTTGATCATCTGATGTATCATTTGATTTATCGTTTAAAAAATGAGCAGGCAGCCAAGCATTTGCTGGATGGGATAGATATGATCTATGATAGGTTGGAGGCTTATCCGTTTCAATTCCCGGAATGTAGGGATGAATATCTTGCCAAGAAAGGGTATCGTGAGGCAGTTGTGCCACAAATGAATTATATTATTATTTTTAATGTGAAAGTAGATGTTGTAAATATAGTTGGTATTTTTCACCAGTTGGAGAATTATCAAAGTAAATTGTAGAAGGCTTTTTGAGAACAAGAATGACCCGGTGTTTTCCTCGATGAGAGGAGAACACCGGGTTTTAGGTTTGTTTTCGTTCCGCCCCGACTGCGCCTGCGATGATCCATAACGCGCCTACGATCTGGATCGGGTAGAGGTGTTCGCCCAGAAATAAAAAGGAAAAAAGAATCGCGGACAGAGGTTCGAGATAGCCGAGGATCTGATCTGCTTTTTTATTAAAGGAAACCATGCAGGCATACATGACGGCAGACATCAGTGCACAGGCGATGCCGGTCAGGTTGTGTGATTCGCGAAATGCCTGACTGTTTACGAGAAGGATGCCGATAAACACGATGAAAAAGCACCCGATCCTGCGTCCGGTGAGCCGTTCTTTGAATAAAAGCGAGGAAAGCGCCATGACGATGACAGGTCCGCAATAGTAGCCCAGCGATGCGATGCTGACACCGATACGCTGGTACGCCTTAAACAAAAACAGCCAGCTCACGCCCATTGCGATGCCGGACAGCGCCAGAAACGCAAATGATTTTTTATGCTTATAAAATGTAAATCGATGGTTCGTCGCCAGATAGAGGACGATGAGCAGCAGACTGCCGATCAGCGTGCGAAACATCACGATTTCGTAGCTGTTCATGGAGATCCGGCTGGCGACAATGCCGTTGCTGCCGAACAGCAGCAGCGCGAGAAGGTATTTGATCGTTGAACGGTTCATGTGAATGCTCCTTGATTATTGATAAGTAGTATTGTATCATGGTCATAAACATTCCAAAAGCGAATGTTTATTATGTATAACATGAAAAAAACAGATATGAGGCGCGGATATGGATATGAATTTGCAGAAATATGTGTCATTTGTTAAAACAGTGGAGTATGGCAGCTTTACAAAGGCGGCAGAAGTGCTAAACTATTCTCAGTCGGGGATCAGCCGTATGATCGCGGATCTGGAGAGGGAATGGCAGGTCACGCTGCTGGAGCGTGGCAAGGGCGGTGTCCGGCTCACGAGCGATGGCATGACGCTGATGCCGTATGCGAAAAGTCTCGTGGATGAATATGAAAAGCTGCAAATGCGCGTGGATGAGCTGAACGGCTTACAATCCGGTCTGATCCGCATCGGCGTGTTTTCGAGCGTGGCGACGCACTGGCTGCCGAATATCCTTGCGGTTTTTGGAAAACAATACCCGAATATCGAATATGAGCTGCTGCTGGGCGATTATGCAGAGATCGAGCAGTGGATTGCCGATGGGCGGATCGATTTTGGATTTTTGCGGCTGCCGACGGACAAAGGCTTTGACTGTATCGAACTGGAGCGGGATCAGCAGATGGTGGTGCTGCCGGTCGATCACCCGCTCGCGGGGGCGGAGGTTTTTCCGGTAGAAGCGTTGAACGATTATCCGTTTATTATGCTGGAAAAAGGCATAAAAGCGGAGATTACGAATATTTTTTTGAGAAATCATATGACTCCGAAGCCGAAATATACGATTTTTGATGATTACGCTGCGATGGCGATGGTGGAAAAAGGTCTGGGGATCTCGATACTGCCAAAGCTGATTTTACAGCGCGTATCGTACCGGATCGTCACAAAGCCGCTCAATGTGGAGGCATACCGCACGATCGGCATTGCGATGAAAAACAGGCAGGAATTGTCGTTGGCGGCGAAGCGGTTTTTGGAGTATATGGATTACAGGTCTCAATCCCTGCAACCGGATATATGATGCTTTAGAGTCCAGGGACGAGATCGAACAACTGATGGAGAGGGATTGAAGCAGACAGCAGGGAACGGGTAAAAATGACTCGTTCCTTTTTCTATTTGACGCACGTCAAAAAAAGGAGTAGTATAGAACTACTCAAAACAGAAAGGAGCACGTATATGAAGAACCAGGTAATCAATGAGACACAGGATCTCACTTACTTAAAATGGTCTCATATCAGGAGCTCCAGTGGAACCGCAGGCACCTTTTTGAAATCGGAATCTGTCATAGACGGCAGGAAAAAATATTATAAATTGTCTAATTTCGATCCGGTCAATGGAGTGATCGGACATGAAAGCGTAAATGAAATCATTGTTGACCGGCTGCTTACGGTATTGGGTGTGGAGCATCTTAGTTATGAGCTGATACATGCAGATATAGAGATCGAGGGAAATGTATATAATACTTATATCTGTGCATCCGAGGATTTCAAAGAGCGTGGTGAGAGTAAAATCGCGCTGGATGATTATTACAGAACGAATGCAAAAAAAGGGGAATCCCATTACGATTTTTGTGTGCGGTGCGGCTGGCAGGAATATATTGACCGCATGATCGCTGTGGACTATCTGATACTCAACAGGGACAGGCATGGTGCGAATATAGAAGTGCTGCGAAATGCGAGGGCACATACGCTGAGGATTGCGCCGTTATTTGATCATGGGTTGTCCTTGTTGTATTCGTGTATTACGGAGGAAGAAGTACGCGCATTTGATGTTTTAGAGGACGGGCGCTGCCAGAATTTCATTGGCGGTTATTCCTGTTATGAGAATTTAGAGCTGATCAAGGATCGGGGGAATGTTTTTAAAAACAGTCTCTGTCTGTCGGATCGACATGCGATATTTGATGGGTTGGAAACGATTTTGTCAAATACGCGGATGGACAAAATATGGAGCATGATCTACGAGAGGTATCAGATATATGAAAATTTATGAGATATTTGATGAAGAAATGGATCGACCGGTCGGTGTGCTGCTGTACTATGAAAAACAGAAGGTATGTATCATAGAATTGCAGGAGGATCTGGATGAGTGGACAGCACCGTTGCTATTTACGAGTTATGTAAAGCGGAAAATTTACACGATTCCCAGAGATATCAGTTTTTTGTGGGTAAAAGAGCGGGTCATTCCGAGCGGACGGCAGAATATCGGCGATATTTTGGCGCATCATCATATGCAGTCCTATGACGAGATAAAATTTCTGGAAATATCGGAGGGAAGATGCTCGCAGGACAGCCTTTGTATACGGAAAACAGACCGGCTACCGGAGTATGTTTCACGGCGCAGGGAGACAAATGTCGTTGACTGTGTATTGCTGGAGGACTGCAGGCTGTTGTGTTTTTTTGCAAATGAAGAAGTGAAAAAAATAAATCTGGACTGGTTGAAAAATAGTGGAGATGTAGATAAAATCATAAACAATGAACGATTATACCGGTCGGGGCAGGTAGGTGTCGATGGTTATTATGTCACATTTAATGATTCGATTGATCTTCCGGCGCAGACATTGTACGCCATGGGGGAGAAAATACCGCTAAAGACAGCGGATTTTCTGGCGTTTATCCGGGAAAATGTGGTGGATACGGCACAAAGCTGTAAAATGCTGGGCTGTTCCCGTCAGAATCTTTCATATATGGTAGGGCAGCGGCAGATCACGCCGATCAGGGAGAATGTCAGGGGGAATTTGTATTTGAAAGGAGATATTTTGCAAAACAAATGAAAAAAGCATTGATTTGTGCTTTCCCACACACGATTCCGATTTTTGCAGGGTTTTGGTTTTTGGGAATGACATATGGAATTTATATGAATGTGTCCGGGTTCAGCTTCTGGTATCCGCTGATCATGAGCCTGACGATTTTTGGAGGAAGCCTTGAATTTGTGGCGGTCAGCATGTTACTGTCACCGTTTGCGCCGCTGCAGGTGTTTATTATGACGCTGATGATACAGGCGAGGCATCTGTTTTACGGCATTTCGATGTTGGACAAGTTCAAGGGAATGGGCTGGAAGAAGCCGTATCTGATCTTTGGTATGTGTGACGAGACATTCAGTATCAACTATACGGCAGAAATACCGGAGAATGTAGACCGCGGCTGGTTTTATTTCTGGGTGACTTTATTAAACCGGTTTTACTGGGTCAGCGGGGCGACGATCGGCGGAATATTGGGAAATTTCATTACATTTAACACAAAAGGGCTGGATTTTGTGATGACAGCCATGTTTGTGGTCATTTTTATGGAGCAGTGGCTCAAGGAGAAGCATCATGCCAGTGAGTGGATCGGTCTGGGTTCAAGTGTCGCGTGTCTGGTGCTCTTTGGGGCAGACAGCTTTTTAGTGCCGACGATGATTTGTATACTCGTGCTGCTCACCGCACTGCAAAAACCGTTGAAACAGAAAGGAGAGGCTGTGGCATGACATTATGGCAGCAGGCGATTACGATTTTGATGTGTGTACTTGGAACGATGCTGACGCGTTTTTTGCCGTTTCTGGTCTTTAGCTCCAGGCGCCCGACCCCTAAATATATCCAATATCTCGGACAGGTACTGCCCGGCGCGATCTTCGCGATGCTCGTGGTCTATTGTCTGAGAAATGTCTCTCCGCTGCAATACAGCTACGGTCTGCCCGAACTGATAGCGATCGCGGTCACGATCGGGCTGCATCTGTGGAAACGCCAGATGCTCTTGTCGATCGCCGGAGGAACCGTGTGCTATATGCTGCTCGTGCAGTGGGTGTTTGTGTGAAAGGCGGAAGATGAAATGAAAGCAGATAAAGTGATCAGGGATGTCGCAAAATTGTGCAGGGATTTTGATGCCAAAAAGGTGATTTTATACGGATCAAGGGCAAAAGGAACAGCCAGAGAGCGCAGCGATATAGATATTGCTGTATCTGGAGTGGAAAACTTTGATGAGCTTGCAGAAAAAGTGGAAGAATTGCCCACACTGTATAGTGTGGATCTGTTAAATGCGGATACTTGCAGAAATGAATTATTGTTGGAGGATATCAGGCAATATGGACGAGAAATTTAGAAGACGTTTTCAGTCGTTTTGTAATTCGCTGGATGTATTGGCTGAGGCGAGGCAGAGAGATCTTGCAGATTCTTTTGTGCTTAGCGGAACCGGCGCGAAATTCAGTATTACGTTTGATCTGGCATGGAAAGTAATGAAAGATATATTGGTACAGCACTATGCGATCACCGGATTTGTGGCAGGCTCTCCGAGAGAAGTGCTTCGCGAGTCTTTTAAGGCAAACCTGATTTCGGATGATGCATGGATGGATATGCTGAAAGTGAGGAATGAGCTTGCACATGATTACGATTGCGAGATTGTGAAAGCTCATTGCAACACAATTGTTGAGACATATATCGATTTGTTTTATGAGTTTGAGGATGTTGTAAAACAAATTTTGCAATAATGATAAAAGGGCGGGGCGCATTAGAAATTGCGCCCGTTCCATCCCCAGTCATTCACACCATGATAGGTTACATACACGTGATCCCACGGTATGCCGAGCTCATCCTGCAGGATGTCGCAGATTGCACCGGTCATTTTTTCATAATCATCGGATGAAGCATTTCCGAACAGGCTGACAGACACGTAAGCCCCTTTCTCGAGCCGGTTTCCGCTCATGTAGAGATCGTATTCGTCCTCAAAGCCGACCATCAGGTAGTTTTCTGATTTGTGTAAGATGCTGATCGCCTGTCCGAGCCGCGTCTTTACACTATTTTTCTTTTCCTCTGTTAATTTAACGGTTACTTTTGAATCAATAAACGGCATGGTTTATTCCTCCTCTTCTTTATCATATAAATGGTGAACCTTTTTCACCAGATGGTACGTTGTCCGGTCATCCCACTGATAGTAATAATCATCCCATTCTGCGGCAGAATTGTGGCTGGATGCCATCACTGAGCCGTCTGTGTCGATCGACTGGATCACATAGGCGTTATCTCCGCCGAGAAAATCACTCTCGGTCAGATTATGGTCATCCGGATTCCAGAGATAGAATTGATAGGCGCGATTTACATTTCCGATTGCCGTAATCAGCGGAACGTCCATATATCCGTCGCTGTTGATATCCATGAATTCAAAGGCAGGATTGTTGATCGGAGCGTTATCAAGAGTGTTTACTTCGATCGTCTGCACCTCTTTGGCGTCGGAATCATATAATGTGACGATATACTGATCCTCGAAATCCTCTGTTGTTCCGGTTTTCTCTTCGGACAGGAAGAAAACTTCTCCTTCCGTTGGCTCATAACGAACCCAGTCCTGCGGGATCTCCGGCGATTCCGGTGTTTCCTCCGATACGTCTATAGTCTCTTTTCCTGATTGATCTTCCGGTGTTTCCTCTGGTTCGTCATCGTTAGCGTTCAGAGAACTGTCGTTTGTAGTAATGGTCTCCGTTTCGGAAGTGCTGTCTGGCTTTGTCTCTGTATCTGGTTGTGATGTTTCTCCTCCGGAGCAGGCAGTCAGTGATAAAATCATCGCACTGGAGAGCAGAAAACATATCCTTTTTTTCATTATGTTCCTCCTAATAGACAACATCTGGTTTTCAACATCAGAATATCATGATTTTAGCGGTTTTTCAATTTATATAAGGCAAAAGAATTGACATATATTTATAATATAAATATAATATAAATATGGATAAGGTAAATTTTGAGTGGGATAATAATAAGGCTCTTATTAACGAGAAGAAGCACGGAATAACTTTTGAAGAAGCCAGTACCGTGTTTTATGATGAAAATGCAATTTTGTTTGATGACCCGGATCATTTCAGCTAGAAAAGCCACAAAGAAAGAAGCAAAGCAGTACATAGAGATCAATAAAGGATGGTGATTGACATGAGAGAAGAATATGATGTTAAAGCATTGAATCCGAGAAAAAATCCATATGCCAAGAGCCTGAAGAAGCCGATTACAATGAATGTCAGTATAACGACCATTCAGTATTTTAAGGATATGTCAGAAGAAACAGGCATCCCTTATCAGACGATTATGAATTATTATCTGGATGAATGTGTAAAGGAAAAGAAAAAATTGCAGTTTGTATAAAAGTAAAACGCATTGACTTTGTCAGAAATGATAGAATCAATGCGTTTTATTTTTGGGGTTATTCTTCCGCCGCATCTATTTTCACCACCTGATACCCGTGATGCACATGTTCCAGAAATTTTCCGAATACGTCTGCGGATTTCAGGCGCAGGCTGGACGTATTGATACAAGGATGGCAGCCCACATATTCAGAGTGGAGCACATCTTCGTCAACCAGCAGCTGGATGTGGTTTTCGGTGTCGTTTATGAGTCCGAGCACGCTCACAGAGCCGGGCGTAATGTCCAGATATTCCTCCATATATTCTTCCGGTGCAAAGGACAGGCGCGGGCTGTCAATCTGTTTAGAGACATCCTTTGTCTTGAACTGTTTGTCGCCGCGGATCATCAGTAGGTAAAACTGCGTCTTTTGCCGGTTGCACAAAAAGAGATTTTTACAGATCGTGGCGGGTGCAAGTATGGCATCGATATCGGCACAAGCCGCGATCGTTTCTGCCGCCTCGTGGTCGATGCGCTCATACGGGATGCCAAGTTCATCCAGCAGATCATAGGTGCGGATCTCTTTCTCCAGACGACCCTCCACAGAATCCGGTCTGCCGTGTACTAATTCAAGTTTCATGTTCTATCAGTCTCCTTTCGGGATCATATTGCACAGGTGATTGCGAAATTATTTTAAAATATTTGCCGCGGCAGTTGCAGCCAAATTCATATCGTAAACCTCTAACGCCATGCGAATGTCACCATTCCATAGATAAAGATAAATGCGATCACAACAGGCACAAAATATTGAAAAATGGGTCTCATCCAAGGCTGTATCTTCAACCCTTTTCCGGTGTTCGCTTCTTTCATGAAGTTGTCCCAGCCCCAGCCAAAGCGATAGCAGCAGAACAGCGCCAGAAACAGCGAGCCGAGCGGCAATACGTTGTTTGACACGATAAAATCCCACAGGTCAAGCCATGCCGTTCCTTTCGCGAACGGCTGGAAATGTAGCACACTATAGCCGAGTGCCGTTGTTATGGAGAGCACAAAAGTGACAATTCCGCAGACGACGCAGCCCTTCGGTCTTGACCATCCGGTCAGCTCACGCACCATAGCCAGAATATTTTCACACACGGCGAGCATGGTAGAGAGCGCCGCGAAGATCATAAACAGGAAAAACAGTGCGCCCCACCATCTGCCGCCGTTCATGTGATTAAATACATTTGCCATCGTATCAAATAAAAGGCTCGGACCGGCATTGACCTCCAGTCCGTAGGTGTAGCAGGCAGGAAACATAATGACTCCGGCGATCACCGCTACCAGCGTGTCCAACAGAATGATATGAATGGATTCGCCCATGAGTGAACGGTTTTTCTCGATATAGCTGCCGAAGATCGCCATGCCGCCCATTCCGGTAGACAGCGTAAAAAACGCCTGATTCATCGCCCCGACTACGACAGAGCCGTTGAGCTTGGAAAAGTCCGGAATCAGGTAAAAGGACAGACCGGCAGCAGCGCCGTCCAGCGTCAGGCTGTGGACTGCCAGCACGAGCATAAGGATAATGAGCGCCAGCATCATATATTTAGTGATCCGCTCCAGCCCGTTTTGCAGGTGAAAGCTCAGGATCACAAACGTCACGATGATCGTGACTGCCAGATAGGTAACATTGACCGACGGATCGGCAATCATGGACTCAAATCCAAAGCTGGCATTCTGTCCGGTCAGGAATTTTACAAAATAATAAATGATCCATCCGGTCACGACCGAATAGAACGCGATCAGCGATACATTTCCAATCAGGCAGATCGCACCGGGAATCCGCCAGCGTTTTCCGCCGCCGGAGAGCTTTTCATACATGTATAAAGGGCTGGTCTGCGCGGCGCGCCCGACACTCAGCTCCATGACCATTGCAGGCAGTCCGAGCAGCAGCAGGCATAAAATATATACCAGCATAAAGCTGCCGCCTCCGTTTTGTCCGCACATCCACGGGAATTTCCATACGTTTCCACATCCGATCGCACAGCCGGCTGAGAGCATGATAAAGCCCAGTCTGCTGCCGAGACGTTCTCTGTTTTCCATTTTTTCAGAGTCCTTTCTTATTTCAATCAGCTTCTATCCATGTGATTGCGTCCATCTCACCGATGCGACTCCATCAATCATACCGATAGGCAATACTTAACTATTATAGAATGAATGGAAAGATTTGTAAAATAGAATTGACATAAGAACAGTTTTTACCTTTAAACAAGCAATTTTTTCGCTGGTTCCCAGTACTGCTATCTGCATGTTGGATTCTCGGGATGAACAGGCGTGAAGCACTATTCTGTTGGCTTTTGCCCCTGTAATGTTTTGATATAGCTACTGGGGCTCATGCCGGTGTACTTTTTAAAAATCTGAGAAAAGTACATCGGATTATTTCCACATCCAACAAGTTCGGCAACATCTGCGATTGGAAGTGAATGACAGCCGGCTAGCAGCTTTTTTGCTCTTTTAATTCTCATCTCGGTCAGGTAAGCTGAGAATTTTTGACCAGTTTCTTTGACAAATTTTTTACTAATATAATCAACGTTCATATAGAGTTCATGTTCTGCAATCCATTTTAAAGATAATTCCGAGTTTGAGATATGCGCTTGTACAGATTTTTTAATTTTATCACTGATTTCCCCGGTGGAGGCAGAGAAACCGTTCATCTGCTTAAGCAAGATCATCTGATGCATCAGTTTTTGACGATACAGATCCATATCAGCTTCGCGGTCAAGAGATATGAGAAAATCCACTGCATCTGCAATGCCAAAGGACGGCAGTGTGGATGCTGCATTCATGATCAGAGAAGGTGCAATTTGTTTTAAAAAGCTGAGCTGTTGTATATTTTCAATTTGGGAAAGAAGCAGAGAGAGGTCTTCGTCTGCGCTTTCCATATTGTGGAATATACGGTCGGCATAGATTTGGATATCCTGCAGGATATTATCGTAGTTGTTGATTTGAAAGAGTGTTTGTTCATTAAAATAGAGGATCTCCTCATAGCGCCTGATTTGTGTGGCAATTTTATGCATGGCCGATTTTAAATCCGGGTAGCTGTATAATTTGGCAACAGGCGAGGTTGCCTGTTTTTCAAAGGTCATTCCAGTTAAAAATCCGGTCAGCTCATCGTAAGAATCAGAAAAGGAGCGGAAGAAGATCACAAGCGTATTTTTCACATATAGAAGGTTCATCTGAATACCGGGATATGCCAGTCCCCAGAAATCGGAAACCCGTCTAAAGGTTTCTTCATGGTTATGAGACTCCACATAATAGAGGTAACAGACCTCGTAAGGGCAGGTAGCTTCATGAAAGTGGCTGCAAAATTCTGTATAAAATGAATCTTCTATTTCTGGCGTAAGCTGTCCGTTCTGTGCCAGATAACGATTGATGATGTTGATCAGCATTCCCGTGTAAAGTTGATTTTTTAATTGATTGTGTTCGGTCAGAAAATTTTTTTCAAGTATGCGTGCCTGATATTCTTTTTTAACTGCCAATATACTTTCTATAATCTGTTGTTCGCTGCATGGTTTGAGCAGATAGTGGCGGATACCGTATTGCATGGCTGTCTTAGCATATTCAAATTCATTATAACCGGATAGAATGATGAATAGCGTATCTGCACTGACTTCATGCATTTTTTCTATGAGATCCAGACCGGAAAGACCGGGCATCCGGATATCAGTCAATACAATATCCGGATATAGATCCAGAATCATATGATAGGCTTCAATTCCGTTTTTGGCAGTTCCAATAACCTCTATATCGTATGATTTCCAGTCAATCAGATGGCAGATTGACTCCCTGATCGTTTTTTCATCATCTGCAATTAATAATTTTAACATGGTTTCACCTTACTTTGTGGAATAATAATTTCTGCGACTGCATGATCCTCGTCGGCATTATATAGGGTCAGGCCGTATCCGCTGCCATAGATTAGCTGGATACGTTGGTGTATATTTAATAAACCAATTCCGATTCCATGCGGTTTTATTGAGCCACTTTCTAGTTTTTGAAGTAAATGATCCTCAAATTGAGAACCATTGTTAGTAACTTTAATGTGGATAGTGCCGTCTAGTGCATATCCGGTCAGTACAATATAACAGGTTTCCGTGATGACTTCCATTGCATAATTAATAGCATTGTCAATTAAGGGCTGTATCGTCATCTGAGGGAGTTCTGCATCCAGAATGTCCGTCGATATATTCTCCCGGTAATCAAGTCTTTCCTCATCAAAGCGTATTTTCTGTATGGTAATATAGTCTGCTACGATCTGCAGCTCATGCCTGATAGAAAAGTTTCCATCTTTATTGCTGAGCGTGGTACGAAGCAGATCACCGAGGGCCAGCACCATTTCAGAAATATCGGTCGCACCGATTGCTTTAGCACGCCAATTGACGGATTCGAGCGCGTTGTACAGAAAATGTGGATTTATTTGGCTCTCTAGGGCTTTTAAGCGGGCATCTTTCGTCAGAATTTCGTTGACATAATTTTGTTGGATCAGTCTTTGAATCTCAACAGTCATCTGGTCGAACTGTCGATGGAGAATGCCGGCTTCATCGACACGACAGAAATATGTGTCATCCGGAATAGGAAGCGAGGATTCATTCTGCCCGAATCGTTTCATTTTGTTTACCAGAAACGCAAAATCAGCAGTGATGGAACTAATCATGAATCTGGAGAGAATAAATACAGTCAGAATCGAAAAAAGCAGAATACCAAAGGAAAGGAATCTCGTAAATCTGAGTGTATGTGCAATATGACTGTATGGAATTAAACAGATGTAGTCCCAGTTATTATTGCTGATTTTTCCTGTTGTACAGAAGTAAGGGGAGTTTCCGAGCGACAGGATTTTGTAATTTCCCTGCAGATCTTTGGATATGTGTTTGATCTGTGAGTCACTCAGGGAGCGTGAGTGAAAAATCTCCTGTCCATTTTCGTATAAAATGTATCGCGCGGAACCATTGTTTAAGACAGATCGGGTCGAAGACTGGACCAGCTTCTCCAGATCAACGTTAACAACGACTGTGCCAAGTGTTTCAAATTTTAGATTTTGCACCCGGCGGGAATTTCGGCTTAGAAATAAGCCTTCTGTATTACAGTAATCAGTGATCCAACAGGCATAACCGGAGTTTTCGCTGGCAGCCTGTATGACATGGTTTTTGATATTTTCCGGCAGTTCCAAGCTGGCTGTCTTGTAGCTTGATGAAGTAAACCGGGGATTATACAGGCTGATATATTTAATATCATTTGTCTTGTAATTCTGATGATAATCCATGAGTGAAGCGGTAATCATGTTATCGACATTCTGATCCAATATATCAGATACCGGATCATCCATAAGAGAAATCAGATTTTTACGGATAAACTGGTTCGAGATGATGGAATTGGTCATGGATTCAATATTAGATAGCTTGGAGGAAATATCTTCTGCACTATAATTTAAAGAACCGGCCAGGGCCTGATATAGAAGGTTATTATAGGAGTGCATAAAAATAAAGCTGCCAATTAACGAGGCAGCGCTTGTCAGAAAAATGGCAAAAGCGGTAATCAGGGTAATTTTTATTTTTAAGGGTGCATTGCGGAAACGGTTATGCATGTGCAGGCCTCCCTTCTGTAAGATTCAATAGCAGTATAGCCGAAAATATGTAGAAATACAATTCCCCTTTTTCATGTACAGAAGAAAATCGGATTTTTAAAGATTCACCTCGGATTTGTATATATGTTGTTGTAAAATTCTGTATTATAATGCTTTTTGTAAAAAAGATTATTTAAGGAGGCAACAGATTTATGAAGAAAAAGGTTTTAGGTGTGATTTTATCCGTCGCAATGGCAGCAACTTTATTGGCAGGATGCGGCAGTGCAGGTGACAGCGGCACGGACACACAGACACCCGCAGCCGAAGATAGTACAGATAATGACCAGAGTGCAGATGAGGCATCGGATAAGAGTGCTGATCCCGCTGACTACAAGGTAGTCATGGTAGTAAAGCAGTCTGATTCATGGTTTGATGATATGGCTACCGGTATCGAACAGCTAAAAAAAGATACGGGTCTCAATGTGTCTGTACAGGTTCCCGAAACCGGTGATGCAGCAAGCCAGATTTCCATTATGGAGGATTTGATTGCGCAGGATGTAGATGCAATCTGTGTGGTTCCGAATGATCCGAATGCGTTGGTGCCGACTATTGAAAAGGCAAGGGACGCGGGGATTGTAGTTGTAACACATGAAGCACCTGGTATAGCGGACTGCGTTGATCTGGATGTAGAAGCATTTGTAAATGAAACATTTGGAGAATTGTTTGCTGAGAAGCTGGCAACAGCAATGGGTGGAAAAGGTAAATATGCCGGTTTTGTAGGCGGTCTTACAATGGAAACACATATGGCATGGTATAATGCGGCTGTTGCTTATCTGGAGGAAAAATACCCGGATATGGAAAATGTGTCCGAAGAGCCTTATGAAGACGCAAACAGCGTAGAAGGCGCACATGACAAAGCACTTGAAGTTTTGAAAGCATATCCGGACATTGCAGGTTTCTTTGACTGTTCAGCACAGGGTGGTGGTATTTGCGAAGCATTACAGGAAAATGATCTGGGAGGAACTGTAAAAGTAGTTTCACTCGCACTGCCCTCTATGTCAGCAACTTACTTAAAAGACGGTTCTATGTCAACAGGTCTTTGCTGGAGACCGGCAGATGCAGGATATGCAGCCTGCTATGCGGCTTATCTGATTGCATCAGAGCAGGGTGTATCTGATGGAACAGATTTAAAGGCAACTGGTTATGAGAGTATTTCATTGGATGGCAATATCGGTTATGGCAATGCACCGCTTGAATTTACAGCGGACAATATTGATGATTACAATTTCTAAAATAAACAATCAGACACAAGAATTGCTGCGCTTTGCGCAGCAATTCTATACAAAAGGCTCAACATTTGGAGGCAGGACGATGAAACCAATTCTTTGCGCTAGTAATATAAGTAAATCCTTTATTGGTGTTCGTGCACTAAATAATATTGACATCACAATCAATGCAGGGGAAATTCATTGCCTTGCGGGAGAAAATGGGTGTGGAAAATCCACGCTCGTTAAGTGTATTTCAGGTGTATATACACCCGATGAGGGAACAATACAGATAGAAGGTCAGAGCTGTAGAGCTATGACACCAATGGAAGCCATGACTCATGGAATCCAGGTTATTTATCAGGATCTGTCATTATTTCAACATATGACGGTAGCAGAAAACATCGCAATCAGCAGGCTGAAATTTGAAAATAAAAAATTAATTAATTGGAAAACAATCAAAGCAATTGCAAAGGAGCAATTGGATAAAATAGGCGTGACCATGGATTTAGATGAAACAGTTGGTGAACTTTCCATGGCTAATAAGCAGATGGTAGCGATCTGCAGGGCGCTGGCTCAGAATGCAAAGATTTTGTTTATGGATGAGCCCACCACGGCACTTACCAAAACAGAAGTAAGTCATTTAATGAAGGTAATGCTTGATTTGAAGAAAAAGGGTCTTGCAATTGTCTTTATTAGTCATAAACTGGATGAAGTGTTTGAGGTTGCAGATAAAATTACGATTTTCCGAAATGGAAATAAGATTGGAGATTTTAACAGTAGTGAGTTAGATGAAAAGAGTCTCTCTTATTATATGACGGGAAGAGAGATCGAATATCCGCGTTATCACAGAACCTATCAGGATGACACGCCGATTCTTTCTGTGGAACATTTAACCAGAAAAGGTCAGTATGAGGACATTAGTCTGACTGTAAGACCGGGTGATATTATCGGACTGACAGGTCTTCTGGGTTCTGGACGTACCGAATTGGCGATGTCTTTATTCGGTCTGAATAAAACACAGGCTGGCGTAATCCGGGTAAACGGAAGAAAAACCGATATCAAATCACCGATGGTGGCAAAGAAATGTGGTATTGCGCTTTTACCGGAGGACCGATCCAGAGAAGGACTGTTTATTGAACGCAAGATCAAAGAAAATATCTCAGCACCACTCATTGATGACCTGTGTGAGCGTGGAATCGTAAATTGCAAAAAAGAAAACGAAATTGCACAGAGGTATGTGGAAGAGTTAAAAGTCCGGACTCCGTCAATTGATACGGTAGTTGGTACTTTGTCAGGTGGTAATCAGCAGAAAGTTGTTATCAGTAAGTGGATTGCAACAAATCCGAAAGTATTTATCATGGATACACCTACAGTTGGAATTGATATCGGTTCTAAATCTGAGATTTATGAGCAGATTCATAAATTTGCCGACAAGGGGATGGCAATGATCTTAATTTCTGATGAAATACAGGAAATTATGGCAAACTGCAACAGAGTGTTAGTCATGGCAAATGGAAAATGTGTCGTGCAGTTGGAAGAAGAGGATCTGATGAGGGAAGATGCGGATAAAAATCTGGCAGATATTATTAGTAATCAGAAAGCGAAGGCGTTATCTCAGGAGGTGGCACAATGACTAAAAAAATAGATGCTTTTCAGAGAATGCTGCTGATCATTATCGTGGTTTACAGTGTGTTTGTAACGATCAAAAATCCCGGATTTTTCCAAATCCAGACTGTATTTGATATTGTAAAGACATCTTCAACGACCATGATTGTGGCAATGGGACTTCTGGTTGTTATGATTTCTGGTGGCATAGATGTTTCTTTCATGGCGATTGCTTTATTTGGCAGCTATACCTCATTGTATATCATGATCCAGACGGGTATCAATCATCTCGCATTTGCCTTTGCCGTTTCTATGGGTATAGGTGCGCTGCTGGGGCTTGTAAATGCAGTTTTGATTAGCTGGCTCAGGCTGCCGCCTTTTATTATAACATTGGGAACACAGAATTTGTTTCATGGTATAATGACTACCTTTATCAGTGACAAATCTTTTGGTTCCGGAGTATTGCCGGAGTGTCTGCATCAGTTTGGGCAGGGAACGTTGTTTAAAATAGCTACCGATAATGGATCCACAGGACTTACCGTGTCACTGATTCCGGTTTTGGCAGCAGGTCTTGCAACTTATTTTATTTTGCGCAGAACCATGGTCGGACGAGGCGTAGTAGCCATAGGTAATGATGAAGAATCCGCAAGAAGAGCTGGCTTCAATCCATTCAGGATCAGATTATTTGTATATGCGTATTCGGGTGCGCTTGCCGGAATGATGGGTATCGTATATGCGGCGCAGGTAAATGCACTGTATCCGAATAAAATGGTTGGTGACGAACTTATGGTAGTTGCAGCAGTTGTCATCGGTGGTACAAAGATCACGGGTGGCCAGGGTAAGATTTTTGGTGCAGTACTTGGTGTAATCATTACATACCTTTTGAATTCCACATTGATTATGATAGGACTTTCTTCTTCTTGGAACAACTTATTCGTAGGTGCTATTTTAGTAATTGCAGTAGCGATTACATCCTATCAGGAACGAGTAAAGAACAGAAAGCATTTGATATTCACCGAATAGGAGGAACATGGGAATGGAAAAAGTGAAGAACTTTTTGAAACAAGATATTGACCTGGGTATTCTGGTTGGCATTACCTGCACGGTACTACTCGTTGCCGCAGCTGCATTTGGCTCATCCATGTACTCATCCAGAAATATTCAATCAATGGCATTTCAGATTCCGGAATTTGGCTTTCTGGCGCTGGCAATGATGTTGTCCAATATGGTAGGTGGTATTGATCTATCAATCATTGCAAATGCCAATACAACAGCGATTTTTACTGCTTATGTATTAAATGGTACATGGGCATTCGGTACGCAGGGAGGAGCTAGAATTATACTTGCCATTTTCGCGGCACTTTGTACAAGCATTGTCTTTGGGCTACTCAATGGTCTGATCATAGCTAAAACCTCTGCTCCGTCACTTGTTGCCACGCTTGGTACGATGACATTGATTCAGGGTGTCGGTATGGCGATTACAGGTGGAGCCAGCGTAGGAGACATTGATCCCCTGTTTTCTTCTTTCGGCAAAGAGATATTTTTAGGCTTGCCGGTGATTTTCTGGCTGTTTTTGATTGTGGCACTTGTGCTTGGTTTTGTGCTGTCCCTGACAGGTTTTGGACGAAAGCTGTATTTATATGGTGGGAATCCGGTAGCGGCCAGATTCAGCGGTTTTCATAATGAGAAAATGAGTGTGTTGGTGTTTATGCTGACAGCTATTTTGTCCGGAATCGCAGGATTGATCATTTTAAGTCGCGTGAATTCTGCAAAAGTCGGTTATGGTGATTCTTATCTGTTACAGACAATGATCGTCTGTGTGATCGGGGGGATTGATCCGAATGGCGGAAAAGGAAAGGTTGGAGGTGTTGTGATTGCAATCATTCTGATGCAGGTAATGTCCAGTGCATTTACAATCATGTCGTTATCGCCCTACACAAAGAAACTAATTTGGGGTATTATGCTGATTCTGGTATTAGGCTTAAATCATGTGATCGCAATCCAGTCAAAGAGAAGCACATTAAAAAAGAGCATGAAAGCATTAGCATCTGCTACAAAGTAGAGAAGGAGAATGATTATTTATGAATATCAAAGAAAAATATACAGAATTGTATCAAATACTTTTGAAAGAGCACACAGAAGTATTTGAAAAACAGGATGTGGAGGAACTGGGACAGTTTATGGAGCTGATCTGTAAGGCAAAGAGGATCTTTCTCATGGGTGTAGGAAGAGAAGGCATCTCAACAAGAGGTTTTGCGATGCGTCTGATGCATCTCGGCAAAGAAACCCACTGGATCTGGGACGACACCACGCCGGGTATGCATCAGGGTGACTTGTTTATAGCAACAAACGGTTCTGGCGCAATCGGTCATATTACATATGTGGTAGAGCAGGCAAAAAAATCCGGAGCAACGGTGGCAGTTGTAACAGGTTCACCAAAACAGACTTGTCCACAGCTTGCAGATTTTACATTATTTGTTCCGGCAGCAGTATTTAATGGAACAGATGATCGGGCAGTGCCATCTATTCAGCCGATGGGAAATTTGTTTGAACAGCATTTGTATATGCTCTTTGATATCATCGTGATGATGCTTGAAGAGGAAATGCAGGTCTCCCATGCCGATATGGAGAAAAGACACCGCAATGTAGAATAGCAGCTCATTTGATTGACAAAACGCATCAAAGCCGTTATAATAAAATCTCCGGGCAACTGGGGTGTTAGCGGTACCCTGTACCAGCAATCCGCTATAGCTGGAGCGATGTTCTGCCCCGGGTCTTATCATTGTGAAGCAGCCCTTTGTAAGCGGCGTAGACGTTTGGGTCTTGCGCAATAGGAACCTGCGAACCGTGTCAGGTCAGGAATGGAGCAGCACTAAGCAGGAGCTCTTATGTGCCGCGAGGGTGCCTGGGCTGAGCTGGCTGCAGAGGTAACGTTCATGGTGGGGATTCAAAGCAGAACGCCCGGTAAAAAATATATTCAAAATATACCTGACTTTTATCCAATTTTGGGGAAAGGTCAGGTTTTTTAATATCAAGTGTGGGCATGATATACATATACCTGATCCCGAATATTTTTTATATTGAGCCTGAATCGGAAATCATATATAATGATACATAGGGACAAAACACTCTAAGGAAAGGAACGAATGATATGAAAAGAATTGGTTTATTGACGAGTGGCGGTGATTGTCAGGCACTGAACGCAGCGATGCGCGGGGTGGGAAAGGGGCTGAGCGAAAATGCGGACGAGTTGGAGGTATATGGATTCCTGAATGGTTACAAGGGTCTGATCTACGGAAATTATAAGCTGCTGACCTCGGCAGATTTTTCCGGAATTCTCACAAAGGGAGGAACGATCCTCGGATCTTCGCGTCAGCCGTTCAAGCTCATGCGCGTGCCGGATGAGAACGGTCTGGACAAGGTCGAGGCGATGAAACAGAATTACTACAAGCTGAATCTGGACTGTCTTGTGATCCTCGGTGGAAACGGAACACAGAAGACAGCAAATCTGCTGCGAGAGGAAGGTCTGAATGTGATCCATCTGCCTAAGACGATCGATAACGACATTTACGGCACGGATGTGACCTTTGGTTTTCAGAGTGCGATCAATATCGCGTGTGATGCGATCGACTGCATCCATACGACAGCCGCTTCACACAACCGAGTATTTATCGTTGAGGTCATGGGACATAAGGTTGGCTGGCTGACCTTATACGCAGGCATGGCTTCCGGCGCAGACATCATCCTGCTTCCGGAGATCCCCTATGACATCAATAAAGTCATTGAGGCGATTGACAAGCGTACAAAAGCAGGCAAGGGATTTACGATCCTCGCAGTCGCAGAGGGTGCGATCTCCAAAGAAGATGCCCAGTTGTCTAAGAAAGAATATAAAAAGAAGCTGGAAAACTACAAATATCCGTCCGTTTCCTATGAGATCGCGGATATGATTAAGGAAAAGACCGGTATTGAGGTACGTGTCACTGTTCCCGGACATACACAGCGCGGCGGCAGCCCGTGTGCATATGATCGTGTGCTCTGTACCAGACTCGGCGCAGAGGGCGCGCGTGCGATCATGGATG
>CALBJL010000042.1 GCA_937893485.1 uncultured bacterium
ACAGGCGCAGCGAAAAGGGATCGTGCTGTTTAGTGATTTTCTGTCGCTGAATGAACAGACGATCTTACAACAGAACAAGGATCTGCTGGAATCTTCCTATGAGATGTCCGGCGGGTACGAATATGCAGAGCGTCAGATGGTAGCCTTTATCCCTGATGCTCTCTTTTATGAGTGGGATTATCCGATGAAATGCGTGCGTGTCCGGCCGGCATATCCAAAGTTTGCAGAAAACCTTTCGCACAGGGATGTGTTGGGTGCACTCATGAGTCTCGGTATCGAGCGCAGCCGGATCGGAGATCTGATCGTCAATGACCGGGCGGGAGAGCCGGAAATATTTTTCTTTGCGGAAGACGGGATCGCGCCATATATTATGGATACGCTGACCTCGATCCGTCACACGGTCGTGACGCTGGAACTTCTGGATGATTACCAGATCGATTACGTTCCGCACTTTCAGGAAAAAGAAGCGATTGTCACTTCCAACCGACTGGATGCTGTCATTGCAGCGATTTGTAAAATATCCAGATCGGCATCCCTGCGGTTGATTCAGGAGGGCAAGATATTTGTAAATGGAGCAGAAAGTTTACATAATACTTATTATTGTAAACAAGGCGACGTTTTATCTATCCGAGGGTTTGGAAAAGTACGTTTTGGAGAGACACTCGGTGTTACCAGAAAAGACCGTATCCGGTTTTCATACCAGCTCTTTGATTAAATTGCCGGTTATCCGAGAAACGGGACTGGCAAAGCGGACGGCTACGGGGAATTTTTATATCGAGTTTATATCGGGAAAGGAATGAAAAGATGCGAAAAGAAATTGATGTCCATTATGAGGGAGCGCATTGCTACTATATTACGTTAAACAGTACCTTTGAGTCTCTGTGCAGCGACTTAACAGACGCACTCGGAGCGGATCAAAGCAGAAAAGTCTGCATTGTATCGGATTCAAACGTGGCAAAAATATACTTAAATAAGATCACACAAATTTTAGAAACGCAATATCCACAGGTTTTTTCGTTTGTTTTTGATGCCGGAGAGCAGAGCAAAAACATGGGTACTGTGCAGAAATTATATGAATATTTAATAATTAACAAATTTGACCGCCATGATTTTTTGATTGCACTTGGTGGCGGAGTGGTTGGAGACCTGACCGGTTTTACCGCAGCGACCTATCTGCGCGGAATTGACTTTGTCCAGATACCGACTTCGCTGCTGGCACAGGTGGATTCGAGTATCGGAGGAAAGACCGGTGTAGATTTTCAGCAATACAAAAACATGGTCGGCGCTTTTTACCAGCCGAAGCTCGTCTATATGAGCATGGAAGTCTTTGACTCGCTTCCGGATCAGCAGTTTGCAAACGGCATGGCAGAGGAGCTCAAGCATGGTCTGATCAAAGACCGCGACTACTATATCTGGATGCGGGATCACCGGTCAGAGATTTTACAGAAGACACCGGAGACCATGATCGGCATGTTGGAGATCGGCTGCAATATCAAGCGCGTGGTCGTCGAGAACGACCCGAAGGAAAAAGGAGAGCGCGCGCTGCTCAATTTCGGTCATACAATCGGACATGCGGTTGAAAAGTTATCCGATTTCCGGTTGTACCACGGGGAATGTGTAGCGATCGGCATGGTAGCTGCTGTCTATCTTTCTGTAAAAAAAGGATATATCCCGTCCGATGAGCTGCAGGAGCTGGAACAGGTACTGCGTGACTATCAGCTGCCGACACGGATTCACGGATATGATGCGGCGCAGATCCTCGCGACGACGAAATCCGATAAGAAAATGATCGGCGGAAAAGTGAAATTTACCCTGCTGCGCGCATTTGGAGATGCTTACTCAGATCTGTCACTGACCGACGAGGATCTGCTTGAAGCGATTAACTATGTATTGGAGTGATAAAAATGGAACATACAAATAATAACTGCCGCGTGCGGCGCTATGTCATCGGAGCAGTCATCGCCGCAGCCATGATTTTTCTCGATCAGGTGACAAAGCTGCTCGCTGTGTCAAAATTAAAAAATCAGGATGCGTTTGTCATTATAAAAGGTGTTTTTGAACTGCATTATCTGGAAAACCGTGGTGCGGCATTCGGCGTGATGCAGGGTAAAAAAATATTTTTTGTGATTATCACAATCATAATGGTACTGTTTTTGATCTATGCATATGGGAAGCTGCCCGCAGAAAAGCGTTTTTTCCCGCTGCACGGCATCTGTATCACCTTATTTGCCGGTGCCGTCGGCAATTTTATTGACCGCGTTGTCCATAATTATGTGATCGATTTCTTTTATTTTTCGCTGATCGATTTTCCGATCTTTAATGTTGCGGATATCTATGTGACCTGTGCGGTCGCATTGTTTGTGATTTTGTTTTTGTTCTATTATAAAGAGGCGGACTTAGACCGGCTGTCTGCCTTGATTTTTCACCGCAGCAGGACACGAAAGCAGTAACAGGAGTGCACGATGAATGAATCTGTAATTGCAAATTTTGAAGTAACCTATGAATATGAAAACGAACGACTGGATAAGTTCTTAGCCGCGATATTTCCCGAGCGGTCAAGAACTTATTTTTCAAAGCTGATCAAGGATGGCCACGTGACGATGGATCAGAAGGTGTTGAAGGCAAACTACCGCCTGCACACGGATGATCTCATCACCGTGGAAACGCCGCCTGCCGAACAGGTGGAGATTCTGCCGGAGAATATACCGCTTGACATTCTGTATGAGGACGCGGCATTGTTAGTTGTCAATAAGCCAAAGGGCATGGTCGTCCATCCGTCTGCCGGACATTACAGCGGGACGCTGGTAAATGCCGTCATGTACCACTGTGGGGATGAGCTCAGCGGAATCAACGGCGTTGTCCGACCCGGAATCGTACACCGGATCGATAAGGATACGACCGGCTCGCTCATTATCTGTAAAACGGATGCGGCGCATATACACATTGCGGAGCAACTCAAAAACCATTCCTGTAACCGCAGATACCGCGGAATTGTCGTCGGCAATGTCACGAAGGATCACGGTACAGTGACAGGTGCGATCGGTCGTGATCCCAAAGATCGCAAAAAAATGGCGGTCAATGAGAAAAACGGAAAATCTGCGGTCACACATTATACGGTTTTGGAGCGTTTTGGCAATTATACTTATATGGAATTTGCCTTAGAGACCGGAAGGACGCACCAGATCCGCGTACACATGGCGAGTATCGGGCATCCGCTGCTCGGTGATGAGGTGTACGGCGGCAGGCATGTGAGCGGGAAATGGCATTTGCAGGGTCAGACACTACATGCGATGCATTTAGGATTTATTCACCCGACAACCGGCGAATTTTTAGAAATCAATGCGAAATTGCCTGAATATTTTGAAAAAATATTAGCGGAATTGCGTCGAAAGTGATATAATACAATTACAAAATGTACTTTGAAAGGACGTGATTCTATGGCAAAAATTATTTATACCATCGGACGAGAATTTGGAAGCGGAGGACGGGATGTTGGACAGAAGCTGGCTGAAAAGCTGAATATTCCGTTTTACGATAAAGAGCTTTTGACACGTGCAGCAGCAGAAAGCGGACTGTGTGAGGAAATTTTCCATATGCAGGATGAGAAGCCGACGAGCAGCTTTTTGTATTCACTCGTGACAGACACTTATTCTTTCACGAATTATCATGGAAATACCTATATGGATATGCCGCTCAGCCAGAAAGTATTTCTGGCACAGTTTGACACGATCAAGCAGATCGCAGCCGAAGGCTCCTGTGTGATCGTCGGCCGGTGCGCAGACTATGCATTATCGGAAGAGCCGAACTGCATCAATGCATTTATCTACGCGGACAAAAACTATCGGATCAAGCGCGTGGCACATGATCTTGGCATTTCCGAATCCAAGGCAAAGGATATGATCAACCGTACAGACAAAGAGCGTGCCAGCTACTACAATTTCTATACAAATAAGAAATGGGGCGATTCCCGCAGCTATGATCTGGCATTGAACAGCGAAAAGCTGGGAATCGACGGATGTGTAGATATGCTGATCCGCTTTTCGGATATCAATCATCAATAACAGGCCAATCCAACAGCCGTGCATTTGTGATGGCATGGAAAAATCTTTTTTTCACACCCGGATTGTCCCGATTGATCTGACGGATCAGTTGTTTGACATATTCGCGTCTGGTTGAGCCGTCTGCCGGACAGTCATTTTTTCTGACCGGTAACTGATAGCGGTTTTTGAAGCCGATCACATCGGACTCTGATACATACATGAGCGGACGGATCACGGTGAGTCCGGAACGGTCAAGATTGGTGACGGGCGGAAACGCATAGAAGTTTCCCTCGTAGATCATCGATAAAAACATTGTTTCTATGATATCGTCCATATGATGCGCATAGGCGACCTTATTACAGCCAAGTTTCAAAGCAGCCGTATTTAAGGCACCCTTGCGCATCTTTGCACATAAGGAGCACGGCGCGTGTTCCTTTCGTTCCTCAAAGACAATTTTACCGATCTGTGTAGGTACGACCTGATAAGGAACCTGCAGCTTCTGACAAAGCGCCCGGATCTGTGAATCATCGTTCGCTGTATCTGTGTCACCGGGTACAAAACCAAGGTCTACACAGATGGCGGTTAATTCAAAGGTATGCGGATAAAAGTTACGCAGACCCGCAAGTGCATATAATAAAGTCAGCGAATCCTTTCCACCGGAAATGCCGATGGCAATTTTATCACCGGTATTGATCATGTGATAATCGTCGACCGCCCGGCGCACCTGACTGTAGAGTTGTTGAAGCTTCATAGGGAAGTTCCTTTCTAACTATTCGCAAAAGTCTAGTTTAACGAAAAGTTTCTAGCATAATTCCGCAGAGTCCAGAATAATCGTAAACGGTCCGTCGTTGAGCAGTTCCACCTTCATATCAGCGCCAAATGAGCCGGTTTCGACCGGAAACTGTGTGCGGCACTGTGTAATAATATATTCGTACAGTTCATTGGCAAGCGTCGGATTACCGGTGTTTGTAAAGGATGGACGATTTCCTTTGCGGCAGTCTGCATACAATGTGAACTGGCTGACTAACAGTAATTGTCCATCGACATCACGAAGCGAAAGATTTGTTTTTCCGTTTTCATCCTCAAAGATGCGAAGTCCTAACAGCTTTTTGATCAGCTTATCGGCGATCTCTTTCGTATCGTTTTCCGCGATACCGATCAATACCAAAAAGCCTCTCCCAATTTTTCCGATCACCTGATCTTCCACTGTCACAGATGCATGTGATACTTTCTGAATGACAAATTTCATAATTCCTTTGTTCCTTTCTCTTTGCTTTCCGGCAAAAATGCGTTAAACTAAGTATAAGGTTTTTACCTGATGGATGCAAGAAAAAAGGAGTAACTGTCTGCTATGAAAGAAAAAGCATATTATGAGAAAGTAAATATTACAAACGCGGTACGGCTGCGTGAACAGCTTCAGGTGCTGCCGCGGTTTTGCAGGGAATATTTTGTCGGCATCGAGCCTACGACCTCCTCTCGTACCCGTCTGGCATATGCCTATGATCTGGGTATTTTCTTTGAATATATACATGATAATAATCCGGTTTATCGGAAAATGGACATCACGGAATATCCGTTGACGCTTTTGGATGAAGTGACGGCTCTGGATATCGAAGAATATCTGTCCTACTTAAAATACTATGAAAAAAACGGAGTGGAACACACAAATGACGAGCGCGGTGTTGCGAGAAAGCTCGCCAGTCTGCGAAGTCTGTACAATTATTTTTTTAAGAAGGAACTGATTATGAAAAATCCGCCGTCACTCGTTTCTACGCCGAAAATTCATGATAAGAATATTACGCGGCTCGATGTGGATGAGGTCGCATTGCTGTTAGATCAGGTGGAATCAGGAGAAAAGCTGACGGAGCGCCAGAAAATGTATCATGAACAGACAAAGAAACGTGATCTGGCGATCATGACGCTGCTGCTGGGCACCGGAATCCGTGTTTCAGAGTGTGTCGGGCTCGATATTGACGATCTGGATTTTAAAAATAACGGAATCAAGATCCACCGCAAAGGCGGCGCAGAGGTTGTCGTATATTTTGGTGACGAGGTTGCGGATGCGCTGCTTGATTATTTAGAGGAGCGCGAAACGATCGAGGCTGCGGAAGGACACGGCAATGCCCTCTTTTTATCGATGCAGAAAAAAAGAATGCAGGTGCGTTCGATTGAAAATCTCGTAAAAAAGTATTCCAGACTCGTCACAACGGTGAAAAATATCACACCGCACAAACTGCGCAGTACCTATGGTACGACGCTGTATCAGGAAACCGGCGATATTTATCTTGTGGCGGATGTACTTGGCCATAAGGATGTCAATACGACAAGAAAACATTATGCTGCACAGGCTGACGAACGCCGCCGTATGGCAGGGCGTGTCGTACAGTTACGTGAAAAACCCCAGGAATGATTTCCCGGGGTTTTGTTGTCATTGTTATCCAGTTGTTATAAATAGGCGTTGGTGATGCAGAGAGTTACGGTCTCTTTGCGCCGCAGTTCTGGCAGAAGTTCCCCTGATTGACCGTACCGCAGCTGCACTGCCAACTGCTGGGCTGCGGCTTGGGTGAACCGCAATTCGGACAGAAATTACCGGTTGCGACTGTACCACAGCTGCACTGCCAGCCACCCTGCTGTGTGTTCTGTGCCTGCTGCTGGGGCTGCTGAACCGGTTGCTGCTGCTGTTGACCCATGGAATATAGGTTCTGGACGTTCATGCCGCCGGCATTCATCGCCATATTCATACCCATAAAGCCTGTCATAGCGCCTGCGGAATTGCCTGCCGCCGTGCGCATGGCATCTGCCTGTGCACCGGCAAGTGTTGCGGCTGCCATCGTAGGATCGCGCAGAATCGCTGCCTGCTGTGCCTTTTTGATCATTTCCTGATCTTCCGGCGGTAATGTCACACTGCCGAGCGCTACAGATATGATCTTCAAACCACGCAGCTGTGTCCACTTCTCGGATAATGCCTGATTCATCGCACTTTCCAACTCTGTTGTGTGCTGGGGAATTTGGTTCGGTCTCAGTCCGAGATCTGACAGACGACCGAATGCAGGCTGTAATGCGCTGACGAACTCTGTCTTTAACTGTGTATCGATCTCATCGCGCTTGAACGCATTCTTGACATTGCCTGATACGCTTGAGAAAAATAGGATCGGATCTACAATCTTATAAGAATATACACCGGAAGCACGCACAGATACATCCAGATCCAGACCGATATTCGTATCTACGACACGAAACGGAATCGGGGTAGGTGTTCCGAATTTGTTATCCATCATTTCCTTTAAGTTGATGAAATAAACGCGCTGATCCTTTCCGGTGTCACCACCAAATGAAAAACGCTCGTCGATTGTGGCAAATGTCTTTCGCACACTGACTCCAAGATCACCAGTAAAGATACTCGGCTCCGTAGATGCGTCAAAGATGTATTCGCCCGGCTCTGCACAGACATCAACGATCTTTCCCTGTTCTACGATCACCATACACTGTCCGGCTGACACAGCGATCTTGCTGCCCTGTGTGATGATATTGTCATTGCCCTTGGTGTTTGATGAATGTTTGCCAACACGTTTCTGGCCACGGACGAGTAATGTATCGGCTGAAAGTGAATCGCAATAGATAAACTCTTTCCATTGATCCGCGAGAGTACCGCCGACCGCGCCGATTGCCGCTTTAATAAGTCCCATATGAAAATACCTCCTACAAATGATCTATTTCTACTGATATCCATTGTATAGCATTTTCTGTCAGAATTCTATCCCTAAATACAAATTTGTTACGTTCATTCCGACGAGATCTTTCTGCCGGAAAAAGAGTCGCGAGCGACTTTTTCGCGCTCGAGCGGCATGCGAAGCATCTATTTCATTTCTATTTTTTTATTTCCGTGAGATGCGCATAAAAATGCACAAAAAACACCGCTTTCAAAAAAGTTCTCTTTACCAGTTAGTTTGTCAAGCTATAATACCGTCTTGACCGGAACCAGCAGGTACGCACCTGCCTGAATGCGGTCAGAGTCCAGTCCGTTCAGCGCCTTCATCTGTTCTACAAACTGCTCTGTATCTGTAGTATCGCGATACTGCTGAGCCAGACTCCACAACGAGTCGCCTCCGCTGATATAAACACTCTCATAAGTCGTCTGCGTCTGGCGTTGTGCCGCCTGTGTATGCCCTGCCGTCGCTATTGCACTGAAAGAAAAGGTACAAAGTAAAATCACGCTCAATGTCACGAGTACAAATAAAAGATTCCGGGTCGAAAAATGATTTTTAGAAATATTATGTGAAGTTCTCATAAGTATGTCCTCCGTTTCCGAACAGCTGTTCTATTACCAATATATCATCAGAACATTTGTTTGTCAATCGAAAAATCGAACAAATTTTCGGAATATATGTTTGATTTTTCAGGTCTCATATGATACACTGAATAAGAGAAAACGAACATATATATGCATCCGGTTACTTTTCGGTTCCGGCTTAGGAGGATCATTTATGGCAAATGGAAAAATCAGCGACAAGCAACGCGAAATATTAGAATATATCAAGCAGGAGATCTTACAGCGCGGTTATCCGCCGGCAGTCCGTGAGATCTGTGAAGCGGTGAAGTTAAAGTCTACTTCATCCGTTCACTCCCATCTGGAGACACTTGAGAAAAACGGTTATATCCGCCGTGACCCGACAAAGCCCCGCGCGATCGAGATTCTGGATGATGACTTTAACCTCACGAGACGGGAGGTTGTAAACGTACCGGTTATCGGACAGGTCGCAGCCGGTGAGCCGATCCTTGCCGAGCAGAATATTCAGGATTATTTTCCGATTCCTGCAGAGTACATGCCGAATGCGGAGACCTTTATGTTGAAAGTAAAGGGTGAGAGCATGATCAATGCCGGTATCCTGAGCGGCGATTCGGTGCTTGTCCAGAGACAGTCCGATGCCAGAAACGGTGATATGGTTGTCGCACTCGTTGATGATTCAGCGACAGTAAAGACATTTTACAAAGAGGACGGTCATTACCGCCTGCAGCCTGAAAATGATACGATGGATCCGATCATCGTGGATCACTGTGAGATTTTAGGAAAGGTATTCGGTGTTTTCAGACTTTTTCGTTAAAACGCTCCGCGGGGATCGCGCTGCGGCGGAAATGAACTATGTCGCAGAAGCGACCCGCCGCAGGCAGAGAATCCTGTTCGCAGGATTCATTTTATAACTCATCCACAGATACTTCTTTTCCATCTGTCCAGATACGCTCTAAATCATAGAACAGACGGTCTTCTTTTGAGAATACATGCACGATCACATCGCCGTAATCCATCAAAATCCATGTGGAGTTGCGGTTTCCCTCGGTCTGCTTTAACTGACAGCCCGCCTTGTACAATGTTTCCTCCACGGAATCACACATCGCCTGCAGCTGGTTCTGGTTCGCACCGTCTGCGATGATAAAATAATCTGCGATCGGTGAAATCTCACTGATGTCAATAATCTTGATATTTTCACCTTTCTTATCCGCTAAGGCTTCATAAGCCACCTTTGCAAATTTTGCACTTTCAGCCATTGTTCGTTTCTCCTTTCTGATGATAATACTCGTACGTCTCCTGTGTCATCGGATCGACCGTATTCGGTGAATCCGACAGGTAATTTAACGTGTCTGACAAAATCATTTCGCAAGCCTGATCCAGATTCTGAAATGCCTCATAGCGGATCTCGTCCAGATGCCGCGCCCGGTCACGGTGCGGCTCAATATAATCGGCAATAAAAACGATCTGCTGCAACGGTTTCATCGCCGGTGCGCCGGTCGTGTGTGTTGCGATCGCCTGGCAGACATCCTCACTGTCTATCTCATATTTTTCACGGGCGAGAACCGCACCCAGCTTTGCATGGATCAGGGCTGTATTCTGCCGTTCCACCTCGGTTAATTCGACACCGTATTTTTCACATAATTCAAACTTTTTCTCATCCGAATAGCATTTTGCACAATCGTGGAGCAGTCCGGCTAAGAGCGCCTGTTCCAGATCAACGCCATGACGCATGGCGAGTGCCGCTGACGTATACATAACGCCTAACGTGTGCTCATAACGGTATTCATTGAGCTTTTTTTTCATTTTTTTCTGTAAATCCAGAATTTTATCATTCATTGCACATATTCTTCCCTGTTAGATCCTGATATAATTGTTTTTCCAAAATATAATTGCGCACCGCATCCGGCACCTGATAGCGGATCGATCTGCCCTCTGCCGCCCGCATACGCAGTTCACTCGATGTCACGGACAGATTCGGTGTATCAAGCAGACAGACATCTGCCGAAAACAGCTCCCGCAGCTCCTTTGCGTACAGCTCAAGGTGTTCTCTGTCACACGCATCACGGATCGCGGCGACGAGTGTCGCACAGCTACAGATGCGCTCCGGATGATACCATGTCTTAAAATCGCGCAACGAATCACCGCCCATGATAAAATACAGCCGGTCGTCCGGCGATTCCTCACGCATCTGCTCCAAGGTCAGATAGGAGTAGCTTAATCTATCACTGCGCAGCTCCCTGTCATCGACTAAGAATGCCGGATTGCCGGCAATCGCCAGTTCCACCATACGCATGCGGTCTGCGCCGTCTAAAATGTGTTGTCCCTGTTTGTGCGGTGATCTGCCGGTTGGCAAAAACCGTACTTCATCCAATCCGAGCTGCTCATATGCATTCTCCGCAATCAGCAGATGCCCGTTATGGATTGGATTGAACGTACCACCCATGATGCCGACTTTCTTCATAAAAGCCGCCTCCTATTTTGGAAGTACAATCTTCGGATTTTTCTTATTCGGACGATATAAAACGATCTTTTTTCCGATCACAATCACAACATCGGAATGTGTACGCTCGGCAATGATCGTTGCCAGCTCATGCGGATCATCCATGCAATTTTTCAATACGGAGATCTTGATCAGCTCGCGTTTCTCAATCGCATCGTCAATCGCCTGAACCATCGTCGGCGTGATCGATGATTTGCCGATCTGGAAGATCGCATCCTCCGCACTGGCAAGTCCCTTTAAATAAGAGCGCTGTTTGCTTGTGAAATTCATGGTTTTCCTCCCATTATTTATAATAATCAAAGCTCAGGCCATACATGCGCACGGTATCGCCGTCCTGAATGCCACGGCCTTCAAGCTCTTTTAAAATACCCTGTTCCTTTAAGAATTTCTGGAAGAACAAAAAGCCCTTTTCCGATTCGATATTCGTATAACCGAGCATCTTCTCGATCTTCGGTCCCTCTACAACATATTCCTGCTTTTCCTCATCATAGGATACGGTGTATGCCTCATTTTCAAACACATGCAGCTCCGGAAAATACTCCTGCTCATAATAAACAGGTGTGTCGTCCATCTGATCTAACATCTGTTTGACTTCACTGATGAGCTCCTTGACACCGGCACCGCTGACCGCAGAGATCGGATATACCTTCCAGCACTTCGGCTCAAACTCGGCACGCAACGCCGCAATCGTCTCATTCTCGCCCTCGTAAAAGGCATCGATCTTATTTGCGGCAATCACCTGAGGTTTCTCTAAAAGAGCAGGATCAAATGCCTCAAGCTCCTTACAGATCGCATGAATGTCCACAATCGGATCACGCCCCTCAACAGAAGCGGCATCTACCATATGGATGAGCACCTTGCAGCGCTGTACATGCTTTAAAAATTCATGTCCGAGTCCGATACCTTCAGATGCTCCCTCGATCAGCCCAGGAATATCTGCGATGACAAAGCCGTCTCCCCAGCCCATATCCACAACACCTAAATTCGGGTTTAACGTCGTAAAATGATAGTTTGCGATCTTCGGCTGTGCATTCGTCACACGCGATAAAAACGTCGATTTTCCGACATTCGGGAATCCTACAAGACCGACATCCGCAATCACTTTCAGCTCCAGACGGACTTCCAGCTCAATCGCTTCCTGTCCGGGCTGTGCGTACTTCGGTGCCTGCATGGTGGAGGTGGCAAAATGCTGGTTGCCAAGCCCGCCTTTACCGCCGCGCAAAATGATCTGGCGCTTGTTCTCTCCCGACATATCGGCGATGACTTTATCGGTCAGTGCGTCACGGATAATCGTTCCGGCAGGGACTTTCAAGACCAGATCCTCACCCTTTTTGCCGTGACAGTTCTTTTTGCCGCCTTCTTCACCCGCCTGTGCCGCAAATTTGCGCTTGTGGCGGTAATCATTTAACGTATTCAGGCTCTCATCCACCTCAAAGATCACATCGCCGCCCTTGCCGCCGTCACCACCATCCGGGCCGCCGTCCGGTACATATTTTTCACGGCGGAAGCTCACGTGTCCGTTGCCGCCTTTTCCAGATTTTATAATAATTTTTGCTGTATCAGCAAACATAATTGTCTCCTAAAATATGATAGTAAAAAATGAGCTGTTACAAAAACTGCAACAGCCCACCTGATTCTTATTCGTTTTCAGCTACCGGATAAACACAAGCCTGTTTCTTGTCTCTACCCTTTCTCTCAAATCTTAAAATACCACTTGTCAGAGCGAATAAAGTATCATCTCCGCCGATTCCAACGTTCACGCCGGGATGGATCTTGGTTCCACGCTGTCTGTAAATGATATTACCAGCCTTTACGAACTGTCCGTCTGCTCTCTTTGCACCTAATCTCTTTGACTCGGAATCACGACCGTTCTTGGTAGATCCAACTCCCTTTTTATGTGCAAAAAACTGAAGGTTCAATTCAAACATTGGTTACACCTCCTTGAAATCTAGTGTCAGGAATTTCTTCCCGTAATTTGTTTGTATTCCTTGTAAGCCTAAAATCATCGCATCTACTAAAAGCTTTGCCTGAGCTTCACAACCGGACGGGAAGTTCACGTGAATCGTTCCCGTATCCTGATCGGCATCTGCGAGAATCGTCGTTGCCGTCAGCTGTTCCACCGCATTGATCGTATTGATCACGAGCGTTGAAATACCTGCACAGACAATATCCTCACCCGCATCCGCATAACCGACATGTCCCTCACAGGAAAAACCTGTAAATGCTGTTGCTTGATTTGTGTAAATCGTTACATGTGTCATAACAATTCACCAGTATCAATTAGCCATTAATCTTTTCAATCTTCACCTGAGTGAACGCCTGTCTGTGACCGTTTTTCTTATGATAACCGGTTTTTCTCTTATACTTGTAAACGATAACCTTCTTGCCGCGTCCTTCTTTTACAACGCTTGCAGTTACAGTTGCGTCCTTGACATCATCTGCAACCTTCATGGTTCCGTCGTTTACAGCAATCACCTGATCAAAAGTAACAGTCTCGCCAGCTTCTACACCAAGCTTTTCAATGGTAATGATATCGCCCTCGGATACTTTGTACTGCTTACCACCTGTTGCTATAATTGCGTA
>CALBJL010000043.1 GCA_937893485.1 uncultured bacterium
AAGTGTGAGTTTTAACATAAAAGCCTCCTTGCTTTTTGTGAAACTACATGCAACACTTTGTATAGTTTGTTGCATAATGTAAAAACAGGCGGATTTTAGGCGAAAACAAGCGATAGATATTTTTTGATTTTTTTATTTTCAGGGGTTAAGTTTTGCCGGAAACGACCGAAATATTGAGTGTAAATAAAAAATGCAACACTTTATACAAAGTGTTGCATTTTTTGTGTTCAAATATACAAAAAATCAGTATTGATTTCTATTATATATGCATCCGCATCTACAATACAGACGCGTAGTCTACATATTTTTTCGCATTTTCTACCTTATCCCATGTGTGGGTCTGCTCCAGCTGCGCCTGGGTCAGATAAAAATAGTTCTGGCGCACGCGTGCTTTCGCGCCCTGATCCGGCACCGGATCATCCCAAGTCACATCGATATAGCGGTAGCTGCTACCGTCTTTCACATAATTCCACGCATGTGATCCGCCACCGGCTTCACCCGGAACGGCAATCGAACAGATACCGGCTTTTGCGGCAAGCAGGTTAAACGCACCTGCATAGCCCTGACATACTGCCTTTTTCCCGATCAGACAACCATATGCGGTATAGGCATCATCATATCCGTATCTGCGCGCGTTCTCATCGTAGACACAGTTTTTCACAAGGTAGTTGTGGATCGCACGCATCTTCTGTTTGCGCGTCATTCCGTCCTTGATCACGCGGGAAATAACCGCATTTGCCTTTGCATTCGCCTGCTTCATTTTATCTGCAATCTGCGCTGCACTCAGATCATTACCTGCCCGGTACCCAAATGTACCGTCGGTACTCTTCCAGATCACCAGATTATAATTGTATTCCGGATGATGCTGCAAGGCGAGCACAAATGTCTCGTAATACATCGCGCCGTCCGCATAATAGCTGGTGCTGTAATCACGCTTTTTCAAGGCTTTGAGTGCGTGCTTGTAGGCATCTTTTTCGGATCTGACGACTGTCACCTTCTTGGTAAACTGAGAAGATATGTCAAAGCTGTAGGTGATGCTGTCGTGACCGCCCGATATCGTATATGTGTAACTCGTACCGCACATGAGCCTGCCATTGCTGAGTGCAGCCTCCTCCAGCCATGCGATCAGCTCCTGCGCATAGTTCTCTGCCTCGCGTTTTGCATCATATTCGCTGACCGCAAATGTGCGGTTTATCGTGAGATTTACCTGCGAATCTCCATTTTCAAATGCGCGATCCATCGCAGCGCGTATCTGTGTATCACCATAAACTACCGCCGCCTGCGTTGGCACACCAGCCAGAATGAGCAGACAGCCCAGCATCAGCAGACAGCTATACAGACGATGCATCCAATCTTTTTTCATCATTTTTCTCCACCTATAGTCAAAACTGCCCAGAATCAGTGAACCCGATCCTGAACAGTCTCTCATCTGCTACGCCTGTCTGCCGCAGCACTGCTTATATTTCTTGCCGCTGCCGCACGGACAGGGATCATTCGGATATACTTTTTTGACTTCACGCTTTTTCGGTGCCGCTGCGAGTGAGTCATCCTTGTTCGTTCCCGTCACCTTGGCTACCTGCTCACGCTCTACCTTCTGCTCTACCTTTACGTGGAACAGCATGCGAAGTGTGTCTTCGGTAATCGCTGCGGTCATGTCGTCGAACATCTTGAAACCTAAGCGCTTGTACTCTACGAGCGGATCTCTCTGTGCGAATGTCTGCAAACCAATACCCTGCCGCAGCTGATCCATATCATCGATATGTGACATCCACTTGCGGTCGATCGTCTTGAGCAATACGACACGCTCCAGCTCACGGACTGCCTCAGGCTCAGGGAACTCTGCCTCCTTCAGCTCATACAGCTTCACCGCACGCTCCTTGAGCACATGCTTGAGCTCCTTTGCATTTTTGAAGTCTTTGACAGTCTCGGGTGTCACCGGCTCCATTGGGATAACCGGAATAATGATCTGGTTCAGCTCGACAACATCCCAGTCCTCAGACGGAATATCGTCTGAAAT
>CALBJL010000044.1 GCA_937893485.1 uncultured bacterium
ATTGATGCACTGATCCACGCGATTGAATCCAGCCTGTCCCCGCTCGCCACACCGCCGCGCCATGTGCCGGAAGCAGGATCTCCATCCTGCCCTCTCTGACCTGATAGCGGATCGGCGCAAACGAATATCCCTCATCTGATGTGATCAGCAGACGGCTCATCTCACAATTCTGCCGCAGACCTGCTGACCAGACGGACTGTTTGATGCGCCGCGGCTTGTCATCATTGTTGAGCATTATAACAAACTGCTCCTCCCGGTTAAATCTGCCATAAGCCAGATATTGCCGTGCGCCGCCCATCAACTTGAGCGAACCCGTGCGAAGTGCCGGATGCGCCCGGTGCAGCGCGATAATTTCCTTATGAAACCGGATCAGTTCCTCATCCGGTTTGTCCCACGGATACGTCCTGCGGTTGTCCGGGTCGGTAAATCCGCACACACCCGCCTCATCACCGTAGTATAACGTCGGCGCACCGGGCCATGTCATGAGCATCACGACCGCCTCTCGCAGAATAGGCTTGCTCACACCCTCTTCTGCCGCATGTGCCCCGAGCTGCTCTGCCCGTCCAACCTTGTGATTTGTCCGCGTCAGGAAACGCGAATGGTCATGGTTGGACAACTGGTTCATCGCACATTGCAGGGACGGAGTCAGGAAATTCGCCATATAATGATTCATTGCACTCTTGAAATTCTCCGCATTGCCGAGCTGGGATGCCTCATAGCCGTCGGAATGCTTTTCCATACCAGTCAGAAACCATGTCACCGGCTCCATAAATGCACTGTAATTCATAATCGTATCCCACTGGTCTCCCTGCAGCCAGCTCGTCGCATCGCCGTAATGCTCCGCCAGAATGACCGCATTCGGATTGGCATCCTTGACCACACGCCGGAAGTCTCTCCAGAACCGGTGATTCAATTCCTCGCTGTGTCCAAGATCCGACGCTACATCCAGCCGCCAGCCATCGGCATTGTACGGCGGTGACACCCATTTTTTAGCAATGTCCAGAATATACGCATACAGCTGCGCAGAATCGTCATAATTGAGCTTCGGCAGTGTATCGTGTCCCCACCAGCCCTCATAGGTCGTATTGTAAGGCCATGCGCTCTGATCCTGAAACCGGAAATATCCGCGGTACTTGCTGTCTTTATCAATATATGCACCATTCTCATACATCGGATTCTGGTGGTAGATCTCCTCGCGGTCCATCCATTTATGGAACGAGCCGCAATGATTAAACACACCATCCAGAATCACGCGGATTCCGCGCGCGTGCGCTTCCTCGACAAGCTGTATAAACAGCTCGTTACTCGCCTCAAGGTTCTCTCTTGCTGTCACACGCTGCTGATATTTCGTCGCCTTGCGGTTATCCCGGTCACCCGGTGCAAGACATTCACCGCCATCCTTGACAATTCTGCCGTAATGCGGATCAATATAGTCATAATCCTGACTGTCATATTTATGGTTGGAGGGGGAGACAAACAGCGGATTAAAATAGATCGCCTCAATGCCAAGCTCCTGCAGATAGTCCAGCTTCTTGCGCACGCCCTCAAGATCGCCGCCGTAAAACTCAGCAACCGAAAATCCGGACGGCACCTGATTCCAGTCGTTCATCCTGCGGCTGCCGTGGCGGATATAAAAATATTCATGATCCTCTACATCATTCGTCGGATCGCCATTGCAAAAGCGGTCTACGAGAATCTGGTACATGACCGCACCCTTTGCCCAGTCCGGCGTATGGAATCCGGGCTGGATACAGAAATCATACTGCGGCCGGCGCTCCGTCGTTACACCGCAGCGATCGTAAAAGCAGTGGATCAGCCCCGTACATACCTCAAAATAATAGCAGAAACGCTCTGTGCCGAGCGGAACCATAACACTGAAATAGTCAAATTCGTCCTCTGTCTCCGTCTTGCGCATCGCAATCCGCTGTTCTCCGCTGCGCAGCCAGACAATATCGACATTGTTGATCGCAGCACGAAACCGGATGATCACGGTCTGCCCTGCCTCCGGCTCCGCCGGAATGCGGTAGTCTGCCGTTCCGTCCGAAAACAGACCGCTCTTTTTCAGCAGTGGGCGCATCTGCATCATATACTCCATTTTCCGGTTCATATCATAGGGGGAATATTCTCTCATATTGTTTTCTCCATTTCATAACAATCAATTCATGTCAAGCAAGCTTGACTCATGCTTTGCCCGTAAATTGCCTTGGCTCTGAACTTGAGACAAAGTAAAAAAGACAGGACGTTCGTCACTGTCTTTTTTAGGAGAAGGTATTTTTACTATGGGGTGTAGCAAAAACCATATAATGTATTGGGGGGTTTTTACAGTGATTATAATAGCATGGATCATACTTTAAGTGTGCACAAACATGAGAAAATTTGTCCCTCCTTTTTGTGCATTTTCACATCAAGTCCCTCTTTATCCCGCTAAAATTCCTCTCCATTTTGCACAAATCAACACAAAACACCAGTGAAAGTGTTGTTTTTCCTTGTTTTATGACTCAAACAGCGCCTCAAATTCTTCCCGCGTAATCTTTTCTTTCTGAATCAGAAGCTGTGCACAGCGATCGAGTACATCCCGATGCGAGAGAATGATCTCCTTTGCCTTGGCATAGCTCTCATCGATGATGCGCTTGATCTCCTCGTCGATCGCACCCGCGACGCCTTCGCCGTAGCCGCGCTTGTGCGCCAGATCACGCCCGATAAACACTTCATCCTCATCGTTATCGTAGTTGATCAGACCGACGCGGTCAGACATACCGTACTTTGTGACCATCGCCTTTGCCAGCGCGGTCGCCTGCTTGATATCCTGCGATGCCCCGGTCGTGATGTCATCAAAGACTAACTCCTCTGCCACTCTGCCGCCGAGATCCACGATAATCTCCTGCAGCATCTTCTTTTTCGATAAGAACATCTCATCCTTTTCGGGCAGCGGCATCGTATAGCCCGCAGCACCGCTTCCGGTCGGGATGATCGATACCGTATAGACCGGTCCGACATCCGGCAGTACATGGAACAGGATCGCGTGACCCGCCTCATGGAACGCGGTGATCCGCTTTTCTTCCTCTGAAATGATCTTGCTGTGTTTCTCAGGACCGATACCAACCTTTACAAATGCCTGCTTGATATCCTCCTGCACGAGATACGGACGGTTTTTCTTGGCTGCGAGGATCGCAGACTCATTCAGCAGATTCTCAAGGTCTGCGCCCGTAAAGCCTGCGGTCGTCTGCGCAATCTGCTCCAGATCCACATCCTCTGCCAGCGGCTTGTTCTTGGCATGCACCTTTAAGATCTCGCTTCTGCCTGCCACATCCGGTCTGCCGACTGTGACTTTCCGGTCAAAACGTCCCGGACGCATGATCGCGGGATCGAGAATATCCACGCGGTTGGTCGCCGCCATGACGATGATTCCCTCATTGACACCGAATCCGTCCATCTCGACCAATAACTGGTTCAGCGTCTGCTCGCGCTCGTCATGTCCGCCGCCCATGCCGGTACCACGCCTTCTGGCTACCGCATCGATCTCATCGATAAATACGATACACGGCGCGTTGCGCTTGGCATCCTCAAACAGATCGCGGACACGGGAAGCACCGACACCGACAAACATCTCTACAAAATCAGAACCTGAAATACTGAAAAACGGCACGCCCGCCTCTCCTGCAACTGCTTTGGCAAGCAGGGTTTTTCCAGTTCCCGGAGGGCCTACTAACAGGACACCCTTGGGGATACGCGCGCCCAGCTTTGTATATTTTTCCGGCGCACGCAGGAAATCCACAAGCTCCTCGAGCTCTTCTTTTTCTTCTTTGAGTCCCGCGACGTTATCAAAACCGACCTGCTTGTCATTCGCATTTGACATTCGCGCGCGGCTCTTGCCGAAATTCATCATCTGCGCATTGCCGCCACCGCCTGCCTGATTATTCATAATCGTAAACAGGATAAACATCGCCGCAAATACAAGCAGCAGCGGAAGCAGGGATGTCAGCCAGCTCTCCGCGGGAACTTTGCGTGTCACATAGTTGGTAAAATGATACTCATCCATCAGATCAATGATCCCCTGCGTGTCAAACACGTAAAAGGTCTTCTGCGTCGAATCCGACATCGTTACCAGCACGCTTCCGGTCGGTACATCTCTGCTGGGTGACACATCGACTGCCGCCACCTTGGAATCCTTTAAATCCCTCTCAAAAAGGGAAACATTATAATCACTGGTCGCCCCGGTGCCCGTTCCGAACATGAACCATAGCAGGATCACTCCCATGATCAGCACGAAATAGAGCACAGCGCCCCGATAATTTCGTTTCAAAGCAAACCTCCTCTATTCTTCATCAAATTCAACAATACCGATGTAAGGAAGATTTCTGTAATGCTGATCATAATCCAGTCCGTATCCCACAACAAACTTGTCCGGAATCTGGAAACCAACATAATCCACATCTACCTCTGTCACACGCTCCTCCGGCTTGTCAAGCAGTGTACACAGCTTTAAAGACTTCGGATTTCTCTGCTGTAAATTGTCTAACAGATACGCCAATGTGCGTCCGGTATCGATAATATCCTCTACAACCAGCACATGCTTTCCCTCGATCGGCGTGTCCAGATCCTTGATGATCCGCACATTGCCGGATGAACGTGTCTGTGAGCCGTAGCTCGATACAGACATGAAATCCAGCGACACCGGCACGGTGATGTGCTTTGCCAGCTCCGTCATAAAAAAGACACCGCCCTTTAAGATACAAAGCATATATATCTCTTCTCCGTCATAATCCTTGCTGATCTGTGCGCCAAGCTCTGCAATCTTCGCCGCCACATCTGCCTCAGATATTAACTCATGAATCGTCTCACTCATTTTCTTTTCCTCCGCTATACTGTACTTTTAATATTCGTCTGGTGTGAGTATCCACCTTGTAGTAGTCACTGACCCGATGTCCAATGACCCATATAATATGCGATCCGTCCGCCAGCAGCCAGAGCTTTTCCCGCTCCTGCCTCGGAATCTTTTCGTTCACCAGATAGCTTTTGAGCTTCTGTCTGTGACCCGCGGCATCAATCGTCAGATAATCGCCGCGTTGCCGTTTCCGAATCTGCACATGATGTTTTATTTTATCATAATCAAAGCATTTCGTATACTTTTTTTTGGAAATTTCAACCTCCGGCGCATAATCGATGATCTCCATCCGAACCCGTCCACGCATACTGCCTCCTGCATCGTCCGGTTCACCCTGCTGCCTGCGCATCAGTGTAACCCCTTCGTAGCCGCGCCACGCCTCCACCTCATAGGGCAGTGACAGCCGGTGTCCCACCTGATGGTCAAACAGCTCCAGCAATGCCGCAATATGCTTAGTCTGCAAATCCCTTGCCTGTCCGGCACAGCGCTCCAGCGCGCGGTACAGCACACGCCGCTGCATGATCGGCGGCTCCTGTCTGAGCTGCTCCAAAACCAGCACTTCACCGCTCTGCCGCTCCAGCACAGCCTGTCCATACACAGTCTGCGTCTGCTGCGCCAGATAGTCCTCCGTCTCCTGCAGTCGTGTGGCACTCTCACACAGATGTCTGACCGCCTGCGCGTTGAGCTGTTTCAGCACCGGAAATACCTCCCGGCGCAGCCGGTTTCTCGTATACGCAGTGTCTGTGTTCGTCGCGTCCTCGCGCCAGCAGATCCCCCGTCCGATCAGATATGCCTCAATCTGTCCGCGCCCGACTTCTAACAGCGGACGAATAATACGTCCGCGCCGCGGCCGGATGCCGCCGATTCCCCGCAGGTCGCTCCCGCGTATCATCTGCCAGAGCACAGTTTCCGCCTGATCCTCCCTGTGATGTGCAACGGCGATCCTGACCTGTCCGCCACGCAGCCCGCCGCTCTGCTCCAACGCCTGTGCTGCGCGCTCAAATGCCTCATAGCGCAGAATACGCGCCGCCTCCTCCAGCGAACAGCCGTGCTGTGCGGCATGCACGCATGCGTCCACCTGCACAACCTCACACGGAATCTCCCGATTTTTACAGTAATCCGCTACAAACTGTGCATCTGCCATGCTCGCCTCGCCCCGGATGCCATGCTCCACATGGATGACACGCAGCGCAAAAGCCACGTCTGCCCTGCAGGTGCGCAAAAGTTCTAACAGGCACATGGAATCCGCGCCCCCACTGACACCCGCAAGCACAACATCACCCGCCCCGATCAGCCCGTTTGCCTCTATATATTGTTTTACCTGTGCTTCTAATCTTTCACTCATTGTATATTCCCAGATTTATATAGTAGGTTTATTTTTCCCAGATACCTGCCACCAGCACAGTCATATCATCCCACACTTCGCCGCCGGTAAACAACAGCACGCGATCCAGTATCTTTTTCGCCATCTCATTCGGATTGACCGACGGCATGGTCTCTAAGATCTCACACATCGTCTGCTCCGGCGACGGCACGTGCATGTGCTCGAGTACGCCGTCTGTCATGAGGATAATATAATCGCCGCCGCTGACATGCGTCTGGCAGTTCTCGATCTGCAGCTGCATATCTGCGCCCACAGGCAGATTGGCACACGGGATACAGGTGATCTCCTCACCGCGCTTGACAAACGCTGCTGCCGCCCCGATTTTATTGAACGCAACATCGC
>CALBJL010000045.1 GCA_937893485.1 uncultured bacterium
ACCTGCGCACGTTCCTTTTCCACAATATCACTGTTATACTGGATACGCGCACGCAGCTTCTGTCTGCGCACGAGCAGATTGTGCTTGAGCTCCGACATCTCACCCGGCTTCAACAGCGCATACGGTTGGTCGATCCATACATGCGAATCGTACAGTCCAAGCCCCTTTAACAGTCCAACCAGCTTTTTCTTGCAGTAATTCAGCTCATCATTCGCGCGCATATAGCGCTCACGCTCTTTCACCGCCTCAAGATACTGCTCCCACTGATACTCAAATTCCTTTGAATTTTTCACATGGTATTTTTCACAGGCATAATCGACCGCATTTGTGATATTGACATACTTGATCTTTGTGCGGTTCAAAAGTTCAATCGCATGGTTCGCGTTGATCTCCGCACGGACAATACCGGTCGACGCATTCTGGTAGCGGATAAAAATGAACGCTCCGCCAGCCACTGCCAGTGCCGCGATCACGATCCAGCCCCATGTAATATCCACCGAAAAACCGGTCTGTAAGACAACCAGCAGCACCATCAGCAGAACAAATACCGAAAATACGACGAGCGATGCCATCCGTAACACATACTGCTCATGCAGCAGATCGCTCCGCAGTAGTGTCCACTGCATCTTTTCACCCTCCAGATAAGCCATGTCACTTTTGACCGTCGTCTGATAGGCCTCGTTCGTCTGCAGCCTGCGGATCGCATCCGGAATATCCGTCTCCATCTGCTCCATCATCACAAACTGTACATCCGAGAGTTTTTTTGACGTATTCAGATACTCGTTTCTCGTGTGATCAAGCTGACTGATACGCTCCGCGACTTTGCGGATCGGCTCCTTCTGCTCGTCCGGCAGGTCTGTCAGTGTCTCTATATCCTTTAAATAACTGGTAACGATGTCATACTCCTTGCGCTCCTCGCTGACCTCGCGCGCCGCCTCGATGATCTGCTCACAGTGATCAAGCACATGGTGTCCGATCTCCCGCTGATCCAAAGCCGGGTCAGCCGGACTATTTTCCGCCTGTTCCCATTCGTTCTGCGGCTCCTGCAATAATTCCTTTTTTTTCCGTTTTCTCCTGAACCAGCCCATTCTCATCCTGACCTTTCCTAAATATTCCAAACGGCTCCTAGCCCTCGCAGCGGCTGCGGTACTCGTTCATCCACTGCAACAGCTGTTGTCCCTGAAATGTATCCGCACCTGCCGCCCGCGTCTGAGCCAGCAGCTGCTCCATATGTGTGCGCTCCGCGGTGATCTGCGGTGCATTTGCCGCAAAGCGTTCGGATAAGCGCTCCAAAAGCTGCGGTTTTTCAGACAGGCAGGCTGCATCGACCGCCTCCTGCAGCGTCTCGATCCGGTGATTCAGCAGATAGCCCCTTGAAAAACAGTCTACCGCCTCCGCAAAATCCTGCAGCCTCGCATACGCACAGCCGAGATTGCTCCAGATATCCCCTGCCACGTGTCCCTGTTTTCTGATCACCTCCGGATCGTTTAACAGTCTGCGGTAGGCATGGATCGCACGTACATACTGGCGCTGATGCATGAACTGATCCGCATACAGCTTTTTCGCCTCCAGACCACTCATATGATCGTATTTTTGTAATTGTACATTTAATATCTGCAATTCGCTCGTCGTCAGATAGCCGTTCGCCGCCTCGAGTGGCAAAAAGAAATCCTTTAACCCCGATTCACCGTCCAGCTTTGCACGCAGCAGTACCGCCAGCTCCGGCAGCTTTAATTCCTGCTCAACCCAGTCGATAAACGCCGCATTCATAAAATCATCACGTGTCACAAAACGCGCCGACTGGACATAATACATCAGTTCTTCCAGCGAATAGATATTTACTTGTCCACTCTCTATGTAATACGGCACCTGTGCCCGCGGTGTCCGACATAAGATCAACTGTCCCATAAGCGCTCTCACTCATTTCTTTCGCGTGTTGTCTACAAATTCAATAAATACTCCCATTTTTTACCGGTTCCCGGAACCAGTTCGCCCAGCCCGACATCCGTCAGCGTGAGCATCACCTCATGATCCGACCTCGGTTCTGCATCAATCCGGATTCTCGTCGTCCGGTTTTCCCTCGGCGGCAGCGCTGCCAGCTCGACGGACTCGATCCGCGCCTCCCGGCTGTCCGGATGCTGAATCCAGAAATCCACCGTCGGCGATCCGTCAATGATGAGTTCACAGCTTCCCTGCATCTCATACCACGGCTTTCCCGCCGTGATCAGCGTATAGAAGGACAGGTTGCCACGCTCATACACCTTGAGGCTGACATTGCACTTCATTTCGTGCTCGCCGATATATACATACTGCGGCGTCCGCGCATCCGCCATGCGCATCGCCGCAAAACACGCACCCTTAGAAAACAGGTTTTTACCGAGAAAGACCCTGCGCCCCTGACAGAGCAGCTTTAATGACTGCTTCATCCAGCCATCCTCAAATCCGTCACCGACAAGATAAATCGTTGTGATGATCTGTTTGCCGAACGCCTGCGGAATAATGTGTGCAAAAATCTCATCCGCCTGCTGCATTTCAAAGCCATAGCGCTCTTCCCGCACCGATAACAGCTGCGGTCTGGAGGTTTTGCCACGCTCGAGGCACCAGAACCGCATCTGCCGTCCGTCACAGGCGAACAGCCCCATATCATGGGAGGAAAACTCTGCCGGTTGGTTGCTGCCGTAATAGAAAAAGCTCTCCTTGTGATCCATCAGATGCACATGTCCCTCCGGCAGCTCCATAAACGCGACACATTCCTTGAGCAGCCGGATCATCGGCAGATCAAGCACATGCGTCGTGAGCACCAGACACTCCAACGCAGCCTTCGGTCCGAGCCGTCCCGCCATCATGACCATCTTCTTTAAAAATCTCGCAAGCAGCTCTGACACAGCAAACATATGATCCTCCAGCTGCACCTGCTCGCCGCACAGCGCGCGCTCCAGCAGGCGGTCCTCACAGCGTCCGAGCCCCGCTTTCCCGACCCGGCGCGCCTCCTCACCGTATGCCCAGCTGCCGTCCTTTTTCAACGCCACCGCCAGTGGGATCGAAAAGATCTCGCTGCCTGCCATCGGGCTGACTGTCTCCGGCTCGCCTTTTCCATAGGAATAGCTCACCATCGCGGCATCCGTATCCAGATCAATCCCGACATATATCTTTCTATCCGTATTTTCTGCCATTGTTCAACCCCTGTATCTAAACTCCATCAGCCCTCAGCGCACCCGGAACAGCTTTTCCGTCAGGCTGTCATAGACCTGATATTCCTCCATCTGTGTCTGTAGCTGCGCCGCCTGATCCGCCTGCACACTTTCCACCATCTGTGACAACCTCGCGTGGCTGTTTTTCGGAACTGCTGCATAGTGAGGCAGCTCCACCACATGACTCTCGGTAATCGTCTCCATCCGGTCACTCTTTTCACAGATATAATACTCCAGCTGCTCTCCGCCGATCATCGGGATGTTCCACAGACAGATACCGGCGATTGCAGGCTCCATCAACACCTTCCGGAAGCTGCCGTCTCCGGTACTCATCCGGTAATTCAGCCATACCTGCGAATCGGAAACCGACTGACGGTACTCAATCACATACCGGTCATACAGATGGTGGCGCACCAGCTGCCGGTCCGGCATCCGCAAAAAGCATTCATAGATCTCTCCCTGTTCCATAAATGTCTCGATCTGTTCATCGACAAAACGCTCCTGATCGGCTGTGAGCACCTCCTGATCGGCATAGTGCCCTAGCAGCGCCAGACGCACATAGGGATTCGGCTGTCTCCTGCCGAGCACATGCTGCTCCAGATACACATACATCTGCGGCTCCGCCGGTGTCTGCTGCACAAATACCTCATAGGAGAAATAGGTCAGATACGCCATGCATACCTGCTCCCGCCCATGACCTGCGGCATAGTCCGCAAAGACTTTCTGTACATCCGGCGTGAACGCAGCGGTAAACATCATTTGTATGAGCAGACGCTCCTCGAGCTCCGCCGTCCGGATCTGCTGCTTCATCGCCTCGCGCCAGATCTCCACCATCCGCGCCGCCGGTCCCTGATAATAGCTGCACAGATATTCTAACACCGGGCGCTTTCTACTGCCCTGCAAAAAGCACTGCAGGGTCAGATATAACAGATGTTCTTCTTCCTGCATCTGCTGTGCCTGTAATTGTGCGAGCACGATCTCCTGCAATGCATCGAGCGATACCTTTCCGATGCCATACATGATCAGGAATGCCCATGCCTCGCCGTACATATGCAGCTGGATCAGCGACTCCAGATACTGATCCTTCGCACTGCGTGCAAGCCTGCCGAAATCGATCTTTTTTAAATACTCACGGATATCCCCGGCAAAGCCCTCCCCACGGCAGTAATCTAAAAATCCGGGGCTGATCCGGCTCTTATACTCATCCGATACCGCCTCCGAGCGCACAAGCGTCCGCACATAGCCCGCCATCCGCTCATCCATATGCAAAAGCTTGGTCTTGCCGTTCATGTGATGCAGGACATATGGCAGTTCCTCCGGTGCCTGCTCTAAACATTTCCGGATATATCTGCCCGGATTCATCAGACGTACCATCTGTGCATCCGGCGGCAGCGCATAACGCCTGCCGTGCGCATCCTGCAATAAAATCACATAATTTCCCGGATAAACCGGCACATATGCCTGATGGTGGACGATCGGAACATGCTGCGGGGATCTGAGATTTTCCTGCTGTACAATCACATGTGTACAGGAATCCTCCGGACAGGTAAATTGATTGACATACAGAATCTTCGCCAGTGCGTGTGCGAGCTCCTCCGTCATCGGCAGACGTTCCAGCGTGTGCGCATACACAACCGCCAGATTATCATCGATATGTCCGGCGAGAATCTCCTGCTTTGCAAAATCGAGCATGATCTGCTGATAGCGCTCGTACACCATCGGCTGATCCTCTTTGTGCGCGATAATATTGACATACAGTACCGCCTTCTGGCGGTAATTCAAATGATTGGTATATTGAAAATAGAGCTGAACCGCTTTCGGAAGCTGCCGTACCTCCCTTGGATCAAGCGATGCCATAAATGCCTCATACAGCCCCGTGATCTGGAGGTCGTGCTCGATCGCCAGCTCATACCATGCGTGCGTGTCCGCATCAAAACGCTGTCCCTTGATCCGGTAAGCACACACACCGGCTAACATTTCCTCCTGCGGATATGCCTCATAGCACGCCTGCAAAATATCATCCAGCAGCCGCACATACGTATGGACACCGATCGCCCGACGCACGATCTGGCGGCACAGATCCTCGGTAAACCTCTGGTGACGGCAGATCCAGTGTAATACATGCAGCTCAAACCGTCCGAGCTGCAGGAGCAGATACGGCTCTTTGATATAAATATCCGCTGCCAGCGCATACAGAAACGGACTGCACAGCCCTCCGGTAAACCACTGTTCCATCAGCTTTAACTGTCTTGCCGATACCTCCGGCGAATGGTCTGCGATCTGCATGATAATAAACCGCAGCCACGGATCGGTATGCTTTTCCCGATAAATCGCGCGGATATTTTCATGCAGCTTCTCAAGTAGCTTCGGTTCTTTTTCCGTCAGTGTACATAAGTATAAGAAAAATGCCCACTCCCGATCCGTGCCTGCACTGCGGCTGTGACGGTACTCGTCTATGATCCATGCCGCTTCCTGCAACTGGCGGTTACAAAGATACGCATAGGCACACCACAGCGCATCCATATCCGTATGCTCCTCGCGGTCGCGTCTTCTTTTCAGGCATTCCGTCGTCCGTTTCGCCCACTCCCCAAGCACGATGCTGCCGTCCAAATACCGCTCGTAATCGCGGTAGAGCTGCAAATTCTCCTGCCTGATCCTGCGGCGGTCATCACGTTCCAGATCCAGCACCGCCTGCCTGACGGCAGTGATCTCATATAATTCCCGCTGCATCGGATTTTTGAACGTCAGTCTTGCATAATTTTTCCCGGCATGCATGAGCTCCGGATAGATCCGGTAACGGAATTCCATATGGTCGCCGTTGAAATCATCGCTGGTGATCCGCTCCTTTTCCGGCACTAAAAAATCCGCATCACTCGATACGGTCAGTTCGACATAGCCCCAGTCCCCGCACCGGATCTGCAACACTTCCTCCAACGGCTCCGACACCTGCAGATGCTCCGCCTCATGACTCGGGAGCGTGATCAGCACACGGTTCTTCCGCCCGCATGCCACCAGAAACTGTTCGATATTTGTCCGCGTCACCGGCTTTGCGGCGAGCAGCCTGTCGTAGAGCTGTTCACTTGTGCTGCGCAGCAGCTTCCGGAATCCGGGCGCAGAAAACACATGGATACTCTCTCTCCAGTTGGTCCGATAGAGCCGCACGAAATCATCCAGATTCGTGATACGCCCGATCGAAGTCTCCGCATACAGACGCTTGACCGCAACCGACCATGACAAATCATACTCTCCGCCGTTACTGATCACGAAAAACGTACCGGTAGCGACCTCCCCCTCCTGCATATGTTCACCGTGGAACTCATAGGAGATCTCTGCCCGCTCGCCCTGGAACTGCGGGTTTTTGATCTCCATGCGCAGATCTGTGGAATAGATCACGCCCTTCATCGGCACATGGCGAATGCTCTCGATCGTAAATGTTCCGCTCGTGCTGACCCCCTCAACCGGTTCGAGACGGATCTGATCCGGTGTGATGGTCAGAACCGGTACATCGGTATATACTTTTCCCTCTGCCAGTTCTTCAATTCTTCTGTACACGTTAACACCTGTTTTTATTAGTTGAATTTATTTATAGTTATGGTATACTATCAGATAACATTATACAATATTTAGTAGTTGTTAGCAATCATTTTTGGATTAGGAGGCATCAAAATCGTGGATCAGAACAATCAGAAAATAACACCCAAAGAGCATTTTCACGGCAGTGATCTTGAGAAGATCGAAAAGATCTATGGCATCCGCAAGGAGGATATCACCAGCTTTTCCGCCAACGTAAATCCGCTCGGTATCTCGCCTAAGCTGCGCGAGACACTCGCTTCACACGTAGATGCCATCACCACCTATCCGGATCGTGAATACACCTCCCTGCGTAATTGCATTGCCGATTATGTAGGCGCGGACATGAAAAATATCCTTGTTGGAAACGGTTCTACGGAGCTGATCTCCCTGATCATCCAGATCGAGCATCCGAAAAAGGCTATGATCATCGGACCGACCTATTCCGAATACGAGCGTGAGGTCAAGCTCGGCGGCGGCACGACGATCTACTATCCGCTGCGCGAGAGCGACGGTTTCTGTCTGCAGCCGGATGATTTTATCTCCAAGCTGAACGAATCGATTGACATGCTCATTATCTGCAACCCGAACAATCCGACCAGCACCTGTATTACCGGAAAACAGATGCGCCGTATTCTCGACGCATGTAAAGAGCACGGCATTTTTGTGATGGTTGATGAAACTTATGTGGAGTTTGCGACCGATGTAGAGCGCGTCACCGCGGTTCCGCTGACGAAGTTCTATGACAATCTGATCATTCTCCGCGGCACGAGCAAGTTTTTCGCCGCACCGGGGCTGCGTCTCGGCTACGCGATCACCGGCAACCGTGATCTGTTAAAAAATCTGAGCACCAGACAGAACCCGTGGAGCATCAGCTCCTTAGCAGCGATCGCCGGTGAGATCATGTTTACCGATCAGGAATATGTCGCACAGACACGTGCACTGATCTCCTCTGAGCGGGAACGCATGTACAACATGCTCTCCTCCCATCCGGATTACCGTGTGTATGAGCCGTCCGCCAACTTCCTGCTCGTCAGGCTGCTGCGCGAGGATCAGACAAGCGAGACGCTGTTTGACAAGGCGATCCGCCGCGGCATGATGATCCGCGACTGCTCAACCTTCCCGTTCCTTGATGACCGTTACATCCGTTTCTGCATCATGTCACCGGAAATGAACGACCGGCTGATGGAGTGTATTCTTGAATAATGTAATTCCTGTAACCGGAAGAATTACCGCAAAATGAGAGAGTCTAAATTGGTGCTGAATCCGTAAAATACCGGTAATTCTTCAGCTTGCTGTTGAGCGCTGTCGTATTGTAGGCATAGTTATTACCGGCTGTAAGATCCAAGCGCCTTTTCACCCTCACTCAACGCATAATCCGGGTATTTCTGCCTGGCTATTTTGAAAGTCAGCTTTCCGTCAGCAGTCTTGTTGGATTCTTCTGCCCTTGTTTTTTGAACCAACGGTTTACCCAGATCCTGTGCATTGGTAAATTTTCCGGTCTTTGTGTCATAGTCTGCCACACTCTGTACCACCTGATAGTCGTAAAAGGCACGTGTGGATGCCACATAGTAGACATCGATATAACAGGTGTCGCTAAACGGGTCGATCAGAGCCTTGTCGCCATTGGAATCCCGCTTAAACACACGCTTGGTCTCGCAGGACCTCTTGAGTGAGTCAAAAAGCTGCTGAGGCGTTGTCACTCCGCCACTTCCGCCAGAGTCCTGACCTAAATTGTTGTAGACGATGCCGAAATAGTCTGACTTTTTGACTTCATCCGCCTTGAGCATCTCCTTGCCATTAAGCAGCACCCGTCGCAAATACTCGTACTCCGGCGTTGTATTGTTGTCGGAAACGGTGACAGAGAGTCCGGAGAAGATGTAGAGGTCGGAATTTTCTTTAAACTTATCCTCTTTACCGTCAATCTTTTTTGTCGAAAGATCCTGCGCAGCCTGCAGTAATCGATAATTCCCCTCCTTAGACCGCTTCGCATTCATGCTGGCTAAAATTCCATCGATGGACTCCTGAATACAGCGTTTTTTCGTGTTCGTCTCCAAAACTGACCAGACAACTGCGGTCTCCCCGGTGTCTGCTTCATGTTCACCATTTGCATTATACAGCTTCCTCACGTCACGACCATCATCGCCTTTGCCGGTACGTTCCCAGTACCGCAGCTTGATCGGAATCTCGTAGGCTGGAATCTTTATTGGGACGTTGTATTTCTCCTTCAAGTCCTCCTGCGTTGCCTTGCTAAACAGCCGCACAAACCAGTCATGGACTAAATTGTAGTTGTTGCCCGCCTTCAGCATCTGTGTGCCATTGCCATTAAAGCAGGAAATGTATGGCTGCAGATAAGCCAGATAGTAGCATTCTTTACCATTACGTTTCAGGCTCAGCTTCAGATCACGGCAGTACTTGATGATCTTGTGTATATGATACACTAAAATTACCGAAAAAAAGCGTCAGAATTCCCTAAAAT
>CALBJL010000046.1 GCA_937893485.1 uncultured bacterium
TATCGTAGCAGAGGATCTTTGGAATCGCCTCCGCCGCCAGACTGATCGGCCATGAAATAACCGCTCCCAGTATAAAAAAGATCATCACGCTGCGCATGGAACGGTAAGTAAACCCAAACATGCGCATAATCTCACCGCCAAATACACACAGCAGGGCGATAAAACCGATAAACAATACAACTGCCACGAGAAACGTGAGCAGACTGTTCATAAAATCCTTCCGTATTCGTTGATTTCCGTGCATTTTCTTAACTCCTCATGTCGATAGTAACAGATATCTGCCGTGTGGCAGTTGCAGCAGTATCCCGCTCAGGCTGCTCCGATTGCCGACCACAGCCATTTTCATTCCGCAAACACCTATATACAGCTTATTGTAGCATATTTTCACTTTTTTTCAAACGGAATTTCCATCACAGCCCGCAATCGTCCTTGTCATCGTTTCCCGTCCGTGCTATACTCATAAGGATATCTATTCAATGTGTTTTTTACATATCTTAAAGGAGGAAGTTATTTATGAATGCTACAAATGAAAGCAACGGAGCGATTCGTGATGCCAGAGTACTTGGAATACCCAAGATGCTGCTTCTCGGATTGCAGCACATGTTCGCCATGTTCGGCGCTACAATCTTAGTTCCGATTCTGGTAAACAGCTATTTTGGGGAAGATGTTCTGCATGTGCAGGTCACACTGATCTGTGCCGGTGTCGGAACTTTATTTTTCCATTTCTGTTCTAAATTCAAAGTACCCGCATTTCTTGGTTCTTCATTTGCCTTTCTCGGCGGATTTTTAACCATTTCACAATTAAATACCGGAGTATTTGCCGATATGAGCAATGCGGACAAGCTCTCTTATGCGTGCGGCGGTATCGTCGTTGCAGGTCTGCTCTACCTCGTACTCGCGCTCATTATCCGTCTCGCAGGCGTCAAGAAGGTCATGCGCTTCCTTCCGCCGGTCGTTACCGGACCGATCATTATCTGTATCGGACTTAGCCTTGCGGGTTCTGCCGTATCGAACGCTTCGACCAACTGGCTGCTCGCATTTATCGCACTGGCGACGATCATCGTTTTCAATATCTGGGGCAAGGGCATGTTCAAGATCATCCCGATTTTGATGGGCGTCCTGGTATCCTACGCGGCAGCGCTCATTTTCAACGCACTGGGCATGACAAACGCAGACGGTTCTGCCATTCTGGATTTCACCAATATCGCATCTGCAAGCTGGGTAGGTATTCCGGAGTTCTCCCTGTGTAAATTCAATCTGTCCGCCATCTTAGTCATGGCTCCGATCGCACTCGCATCCATGATGGAGCATATCGGTGATATGTCTGCGATCTCAGCGACTGTCGGAGAAAACTTTATCGAAGATCCCGGTCTGCACCGCACACTGATCGGTGACGGTCTTGCGACCTCGCTGTCAGCCCTTGTCGGCGGACCTGCAAACACGACTTACGGTGAGAATACCGGTGTGCTCGAGCTGAGTAAGGTACATGACCCGAGAGTCATCCGTCTGGCTGCGGTCTACGCCATCATTTTAAGTTTCATTCCCAAAATGTCAGAAGTCATCGGTTCCATGCCCTCTGCGATCATCGGAGGTGTCAGCTTCATGCTCTACGGTATGATCTCCGCCATCGGTGTGCGTAACGTTGTTGAGAACCATGTTGATTTTACGAAGTCACGTAACCTGATCATCGCCGGTGTAATCTTTGTATGCGGTCTCGGTTTCTCAAACGGGCTGACCTTTACGATCGCAGGTACGGATGTGACACTGACCTCTCTTGCGATCGCAGCGGTCGCAGGTATTGTCCTGAACGCAATTCTGCCCGGAAATGATTATCATTTCGGCAAGAGTGCCGAGGCAGACTCCAACCGTGGTATCGATATGATGCCGAATCTCCACGAGGATACACGCTACGGCGATCACGAGGACTAATTTACGACTGATCTTTTGAACAAGCATTTTTAGGAGGGATACACATGGCTTGGTATGATGAAGCCGTTTTCTACCACATTTATCCGCTCGGACTGTGTGACGCACCGCGGGAAAATACCTACGCAGCCCCCGTTCACCGTCTGCGCGATGCCTTTTGCTGGATCACGCATATCAAAAAACTCGGCTGCAACGCGATCTATATCGGCCCACTCTTTGAGTCTGTCGGCCACGGCTACGAAACGACGGACTATAAAAAGCTTGACAGCCGTCTCGGTGACAACGCGGATCTGACCGATTTTGTCAGCGAATGCCACACACAGGGCATCCGCGTGATCTTTGACGGTGTGTTTAACCATGTCGGACGCGATTTCTTCGCATTTAAGGATCTGCAGGCGAACCGTGAGGGCTCACCGTACCGCGACTGGTTCTGTAACGTGAATTTCGGCGGGAACAACGAATACAACGATGGTTTCTGCTATGATAACTGGGGCGGCTACAACCTGCTTGTCAAGCTCAACCAGCACAATCCCGCCGTGCGGGAATACATCTGCGATGTGATCCGCTTCTGGGTCAGCGAATTCGATGTGGACGGCATCCGTCTCGATGCCGCCGATGTGCTCGACTTTGACTACATGCATATGCTGCGCGCGGTCGCAAACGAGGTAAAGCCGGAGTTCTGGCTGATGGGCGAGGTGATCCACGGCGACTACACCCGCTGGGTGAACGGCGATACACTGCACGCAGTTACCAACTATGCGCTGCACAAGGCGCTCTACTCCGGTCACAACGACCACAATTATTTCGAGATCGCCCACACGGTAAAACGCCTGTATGAGATGGGCGGCAACCGTCCGGACGGACTGAAGCTGTACAATTTCGTGGATAACCATGATGTTGAGCGTATCTATACAAAGCTGAGCAACAAGGCTCACTTTGCTCCGGTACATGTACTGCTCTACACGCTGCCTGGCGTGCCTTCGGTCTACTACGGATCGGAATTTGGTATTGAGGGCAGAAAAGAGGCATTTTCCGATGCCTCCCTGCGTCCGGCACTAAATTATGCCGATTATGCGGATGCATTTGAAACAAATTCCTATACCAGACTAATCGCTGCACTCGGCAATGCCAGACAGCACACACCGGCACTCTCCTATGGCGCTTACCGCGAGCTGCTGCTGACGAACCGTCAGTACGCATTCGCCAGAGACTACGAAGGTCAGTCGGTACTCGTATCGGTCAACAACGACGACCAGCCGGCAGAGCTCTATCTCGCAGCCGGTAACTGCGCAGGCTATCACGGTGTACTTTCTGGTGCACACGTACCCGTGGAAAACGGTCAGATCCATGTAACGCTCGCCGCAAACAGCGGAGACATCTGGCTGCCGGATACCGATGCCGCAGACACTCGCTTCTGACAGCGATGCCTTTGAGCGCGGGCGGATCGCAGGTTTACAGGAGGCAATTCTCGCGATTATGTCGAAAAACGGTGAGGTTACGGATCAGATGCGCCGGGATGTAGAGGCGAATGTGTATCATGATTCGCTGATTAACTGGATTAAGAGTTTCCGTTAATATTTTAAGGGACGCAGCGCAAGCAGATATACCTTGCTCGCGCTGCTGTTCTGTGAAATGGATCGATATAAAACTAAAGTATTTCATCCAATATCTGCAATCCATCTAATATTTGTTCTTCGCTGAGTCCCCCGAACCCAAATAATAATATCACACCGGATTCTGCTACGTTCTGTTCTTTATTGATGCAATAGCTGCTCATCCCGTATAACTGCACGCCCCGCTTTCCGGCGGCTTCGAGCAGCACCTTTTCACTCTGGTCTGTTTTCACCGTGACGACCAGATGCAGTCCGGCGTTTTCTCCCTGAATGCGTGCCACCCACGCGCGGCGCTTGAGCTCACGCAGCAGAAAGTCATGCTTTGCCTTATAGATGCGGCGCATCCGGTTTAAATGGCGCTCAAAATCGCCGTTTTGCATAAAGCGGCTGACGGTCAGCTGCTGCTGGGTCGATACGGTCGAGGAATAGAAACCGTACTGCGAGCGGAACAGCTCCCCGAGATGTCTCGGCAGCACCATATAGCTCATGCGCAGCGCCGGAGAAATGCTCTTGGAAAATGTTCCGATATAGATCACACAGTCGTTCCGGTCACGGCTTTGCAGCGACGGAATCGGCTTTCCGACATAGCGGAATTCACTGTCGTGGTCGTCCTCTAAAATATAGCGTCCCGGACGCGCCGCCGCCCAGTCGAGCAGCTCCTGTCTGCGCGCGAGCGGCATGACCGTACCCATCGGAAACTGGTGTGAGGGCATCACATATGCCACATCTGCCTGCTGCATCTGCGCCGTATCGCACAACAGACCATTCCGGTCGGACGCACCCGCCAACAGACGGCAGCCCGCATGGACAAGCACCTCATATGCCTGTATATAGGTTGGATCATCCATCACGACCGTGCGCCCTGCGCCGAGCAGCTGCACGACAAGCATCAGCAGATACTCATTTCCCGCGCCGACTAAGATCTGATCCGGCGTACAGTTCACGCCGCGTGCGCGGTACAGATAGGTTGCGATCGTCTCCCGCAGCTGCCAGTCTCCCTCCGCCTCACGCGTGAGCAGCAGATCATCTGTGTGATCCAGCACATCCTTGCTGCACCGTTTCCAGCTGCGGTACGGAAAATGCTCCCCGTCCACGGCAAACGGTGAAAAATCAATCTGCGAAGCGCTCTCACACATGGCAGCCCGAACGCCCGTCTGTCCGCTCTCCGGACGTGCGGATTCTTTTCTCGTCAATCCATCATACAGATCACTTAAATCGCACACAAAAAAGCCGCTTCCTGCCCGCGCCTGCAAATATCCCTCGGATACCAGTTGTTCATAGGCGAGATTGACTGTAAAACGGCTCACGTTCAGATTCGCTGCCAATAAACGTGTGGACGGCAGCTTTTCCCCACAGGGAAGCCTGCCGTCCTCAATATCACGCCTGATTGCCAGATAGATCTGTTCATATAAAGGTTTCTGTTGTCCCTGCACTGCATCCGGTGTGGTCTGCAATGCGATCATCAATTCCTTCATGGCATTCTTTTATTCCATACTATTCCATCATTCGATTGCTGATTACTGCGGTTTTTTTCTATTTCTCAGTTCCACAATGATCTGCTCCTTAAGCTCTAACGCACGATCCTTGACATTCCGCGAAGTGGAAGTGTTCGTGATCAGCGCTCCGATCATCTTTGCCGCGATCTCCAGCTTGCCGAAATGATACGCCATGTACGCGATGATATATTCCAGTGTCGGCTGATTGAGCCCGGCGATCGGAAACATCTCATTCATCATCGCACGCTGAAAGCCCTCATATGCCTCCAGATAATGCTCCTCGGCGAGATCGTGATTGTTCTTGATCTCCTGCTCACGCAGTTCCTCTACCTGGATCTGCTCCGCCTCTTTTTCCTTTTCACGGTACAGCCATGCCATAACTAAATGCAGATAAGACTTTTCTCCGTCCTTTGCCATCTTCGCATCCGCACACTGCAATGCCAGCGCGTGCATCCGAAGCGCCTGATCGTAAGAATAGGATGTCCAGCCTGTGCGATCCTCCGGTATAAAATGTGCGCACACCTGCTGCTTGATATTTGCGATCTGTCGTCCCGCAACATGCGGAAATGCAGAATGTGTCGCACTGTAGCCGCAGTTTGGGCAGGAACAGACGCCATATTTTAACGTATCGATATACTCAAAACGCGGACGCAGGTCGGCATCCGATCCGATACGTCTGGCGCGGTTTGACTTCAATACTTTGGTCTTAAACGGTTTGTCGCATACCACACAGGTCATTCGCTTATCAAAAATGAACTCCTCCTCGGTGTGCTTAATTGCAGATTCTGCCATCTTTTTCCCCTTTCCGTAACTGTTCCATGCGTTCAGTTACCCAGAAACTATTGCTGCTTGGGCAGCTTAAATGAACTCTTTAATGACACGATGCGGTTAAATACCGGTGCGCCGCCCGTGGAATCCTTGTAATCCACGCAGAAAAATCCGTTGCGCACAAACTGAAAGCTCTCATATGCCTTTGCGTCTGCCAGTGAAGGCTCCACATAACACTGATCCAGCACTGTCAGGGAATTGGGATTGAGATTCAGACTGCCGTCCTCGTTGTATACACCCAGATCCTCATCCACAATATTTTCATACAGGCGGACTGTCACCTGCTTTGCGGTAGGTGCTGCGACCCAGTGGATCGTGCCTTTCACCTTTCTGCCGTCCGGACTGTTTCCGCCCTTTGAGGCAGGATCGTAGGTACAGTGGATCTCTGTCACTTTTCCGTCCGCATCCTTTTTGAAATCTGTACACTTTACAAAATATGCATTCATCAGACGGACTTCATTGCCGGGGAACATGCGGAAATATTTCTTCGGCGGCTCCTCCATAAAGTCCTCACGCTCAATGTACAGTTCCTTTGTAAACGGTACTTCACGTGTTCCGAGCGCCTCGTTTTCCTGATTGTTCGGCACGGTCAGCCACTCGGTCTCTCCCTCCGGATAGTTGTCGATAATCAGCTTGACAGGATCTAAAACAGCCATCACACGCGGACGCTTCACCTTTAAATCCTCGCGGATACAATACTCCAGTGCCGCATAGTCCGCGATAGAATTCGCCTTTGACACACCGCACATATCCACAAACATCTGGATAGACTCCGGTGTAAAACCGCGTCTGCGCAGTCCTGAGATCGATACGAGTCTCGGATCGTCCCAGCCGTCCACAATACCTTCCTCCACAAGCCGCTTGATATAGCGCTTTCCTGTGACTACATTTTTCAGATACAGCTTTGCAAACTCAATCTGCTTGGGAGGCTTCTCATATTCCAGTTCACGGACCACCCAGTCATAGAGCGGTCTGTGATCCTCAAACTCCAGTGTACAGATCGAATGTGTGATGCCCTCGATCGCGTCCTCGATCGGATGTGCAAAATCGTACATCGGATAGATGCACCACGTATCTCCGGTATTGTGGTGGGTCATATGTGCCACACGATAGATCACCGGATCACGCATATTCATATTCGGGGATGCCATATCGATCCTGGCACGCAGCACCTTTGCGCCGTCCTCGAATTTTCCGTTTTTCATGTCCTCAAACAATGCGAGGTTCTCCTCCACACTGCGGTCGGAGCTGGGATCCTTTTTGCCCGGCTCCTCAAGTGTGCCGCGGTACTCCCTGATCTGCTCCGCGCTCAGGTCTGAGACATATGCCTTGCCCTTTTTGATCAGCTTAATCGCAGCCTCATACATCTGCGGGAAATAATTGGACGCAAAATACAGACGATCCCCCCAGTCTGCGCCCAGCCACTTGATATCCTTTTCGATCGACTCCACAAACTCGATCTTCTCTTTTGTCGGGTTCGTATCGTCAAAACGCATGTTAAACTTTCCACCGTATTTTTTTGCCAGTCCGTAATTCAACAGAATCGACTTGGCATGTCCGATATGAAGATAACCGTTCGGCTCCGGCGGGAAACGGGTGCAGACCGTATCACATCTGCCCTCTGCCAGATCCTCCTCGATGATTCGCTCGATAAAATTTTTGGAAACTGTTTCGTTCTCCATCACGTATTCCTCCTAAATAACGTAAAATGACCTCTTTTCAGTGTACCGAAAAAAGGTCATCCCGTCAATTCATTTTATAATATTTTATTTAAGTTATTAACCGTTCAGCCCGCGCCATTCGCAAAGATGCCTACCGGCATTTTCCCACTGCTACGCAGTTAACTTTGCTCATGATCGGGCGCTCACCTCATCACCTGCAAAATGTGCTCATTCATGCAAGCATGATTCACACATTTTCTTGGTGATGGCTGAACTGTTAACGTTTCACATGTTGATGCGTAAACAGATGATCCTGACAATATTCCAGTCCGCCCTCGCACTTGGAACAGAAGCGGAACTCCAGTGAAGGATCATCCAGATCGGTGCGTCCACACACCGCACATTTGTGCTTGTAGAGCGCCCCGTCCGCGCGGCGCATCTTCGGAGATGCCGTCTGTGCACGGAAATCATGCCTGCGCTTCATTTCCTGCGGCGAGATCCTGCGGTAATCCCTCGTAGAGAAAAAGAACACAATAAAATTCATCAGGGACATGAAAATCACGATCCGTCCCGCCCATCCGGTCTGTAAGAAGCTGAACGCCGCCAGCACCGCATAGAGCACTGCGAGCCACTTGATTTTGACCGGAATAATAAAATACAGCATGAGCTGCATATCCGGATAGCACACCGCAAACGCGAGGAAAATCGACAGGTTGATATAATTGGTGCTGACGGCATAGCCCATCATATACGCCTCCGGCATGCCGAGCAGACGCAGCACAAAAAAGCCGGCCATCACACCGGCCACCGTAAACAACGCGCCGCCGATGATATAGGCATTGAACCGGAACGTACCCCATGTGCGTTCGAGTGCCGTGCCAAGCTGATAATATAACAGCATCATAATCGCATAAAATAAAATATTTGTATAGGACGGCGGCATCAGAATCCATGTCACGAGCCGCCACACCTGCCCGTGCATCACGAGTGCAGGGTCAAGCATCAGATAGCTCAGCACCGGAATCTGAAACATCCGCTCCATATAGTAAAATACATAACCGATCGCATAACACACCATCAGCCATTTGCTCAGATCCGGAATCGCGTAACGCCCGAATCTGCGTTCCAGTTTATTTAAGTAATTCATGTAATTCTCCTTTGACCGCAGGCGTTCTCTCTCCTCCCGCCCAACGCTGATATACGTCTCAGTATAAAAAGTCTGTTCTCATTTGTCAATAACCGCATAGATTTTTCACAAAGTGTAACAACAGTTCCGCACGCGCCATTCGCAAAGACACCTACCGGTGTTTTCCCACTGCTGCGCAGTTAACTTTGCTCAAATCTGGCGCTCCCCTCATCACCTGCGAAATGTGCTCCTTCATGCAAGCATGACTCACACATTCTCTTGGTGATGGCTGTACTGTTGTCATTTTATAAAAACTTTAGATTTAGGGTGTTGTCTTTTGACGAAAGCTGTCTTATAATGTACTTTGTTTTTGATTTTTGCAGAATTACATTATAATAGGAAATCATAAAGGAGCAGAATTGCATAGGGGATGCAGTTCACAGAGGTTAATCATATGAGTACAAATCTTTACAAGCTGGGTATCGACATTGGTTCCACAACCGTAAAAGTCGCATTATTAAACGAAAATGATGAATTACTTTTTGCAGATTACAAGCGTCATTTTGCAAATATCCGCGAGACATTGACCAGTCTTTTGACCGATGCGCACACCGCGCAGGGCGATGTGACAGTCGCACCGATGATCACCGGTTCCGGCGGTCTTACGCTCGCAAAGCATCTGGACATTCCGTTTGTGCAGGAGGTTATCAGTGTGTCTACCGCACTGACCCACTACGCACCGCAGACCGATGTAGCGATCGAACTTGGCGGTGAGGATGCGAAAATTATTTATTTTGAAGGCGGCAACGTCGAGCAGCGCATGAACGGTATCTGTGCCGGAGGAACCGGATCTTTCATCGATCAGATGGCTTCCCTGATCCAGACCGACGCGTCCGGACTCAATGAATATGCGAAAAACTACAAGGCAATCTACCCGATCGCTGCGCGCTGCGGTGTCTTTGCCAAGACGGACATCCAGCCCCTTATCAACGAGGGCGCAACAAAGGAGGATCTGTCTGCCTCTATCTTTCAGGCGGTTGTCAACCAGACGATCAGCGGTCTCGCCTGCGGAAAGCCGATCCGCGGTCATGTCGCATTTTTAGGCGGTCCGCTGCACTTTTTATCAGAGTTAAAAGAAACATTTATCCGCACCTTAAAGCTGGATGAGGATCACGCAATCACACCGGAAAATTCACATCTGTTCGCTGCAATCGGCTCGGCGCTCAACTGCCAGCCTGAGAAAACAACGACGCTAGACGCGCTGTTAGAGCGCCTGACATCCGAGATCCACATGGAGTTCGAGGTCGCACGTATGGAGCCGCTGTTCGCATCACAGGCAGATTATGACGCCTTTATGGAGCGGCACAGCAAGCATCACGTACAGACGGCAGATCTTGCCTCTTATCACGGCAGTTGCTATCTCGGTATTGATGCCGGCAGTACGACGACTAAAGTCGCGCTCGTCGGTGAGGACGGTTCCCTGCTCTATTCCTTCTACAGCAACAACAACGGCAGCCCGTTAGCCACCGCGATCCGCTCGATCAAGGAGATCTATGAACAGTTACCGAAGGACGCACATATCGTCTACTCCTGCTCGACCGGATACGGCGAGGCACTGATCAAGGCAGCGCTGCAGTTGGACGAGGGTGAAGTAGAGACGGTATCACACTACTACGCCGCCGCGTTCTTCAACCCGAAGGTGGACTGTATCCTAGATATCGGCGGACAGGATATGAAATGCATCAAGATCAAGGATCACACCGTAGACAGCGTACAGCTCAACGAGGCATGCTCCTCCGGCTGCGGTTCCTTCATCGAGACGTTTGCCAAATCACTCAATTACAGTGTCGAGGACTTCGCATCCGAGGCATTGTTTGCGGAACATCCGATTGATCTTGGCACGCGCTGTACCGTTTTCATGAATTCCAAGGTCAAGCAGGCGCAGAAGGAGGGCGCTTCCGTCGCAGACATCTCTGCCGGACTTGCCTACTCCGTTATCAAAAATGCACTGTTTAAGGTTATCAAGCTCTCCGACCCCTCACAGCTTGGAAAACACGTGGTCGTACAGGGCGGTACATTTTACAATAACGCCGTACTGCGCAGCTTTGAGCGCATTTCCGGCGTAGAGGTCGTGCGCCCCGACATCGCGGGTATTATGGGTGCATTCGGCGCGGCGCTCATCGCACGCGAGCGCTTCCACGCAAACGGCGATCAGGCATCAAACATGCTGCCGATCGAAGCGATTTTAAACATGAAATACGACACAAAGCTCACGCGCTGCCAGGGCTGTACGAACCACTGTCTGCTCACGATCAACCGTTTTGACGGCGACAGACGCTACATCACCGGAAACCGCTGTGAGCGCGGACTTGGCAAAGAGAAAAACAAGGACAATATCCCGAACCTGTTTGAATATAAAAACAAGATTATTTTCAACTATGAGCCGCTCTCCGAGGCAGAAATGACGCGCGGCACGGTCGGTATTCCCCGCGTGCTCAATTTCTACGAGAATTATCCGTTCTGGGCGGCATTTTTCAAATCACTCGGTTTCCGCGTGATCTTAAGCCCGCAGTCAACGAGAGATATTTATGAGATGGGTATTGAATCCATCCCCAGCGAGTCCGAGTGCTATCCCGCCAAGCTCGCACACGGTCATATCACATGGCTGATCCGCCAGAATGTAGACTGGATCTTTTACCCGTGCATCCCGTATGAGCGCAACGAGTTCCCGGATGCCAACAACCACTACAACTGCCCGATCGTCACATCGTATGCCGAAAACATTAAAAATAACGTGGACGAGATCACTTCCGGTGAAGTCCGCTTCCTCAATCCGTTTTTAACGTTCGCCAGCAAAAAAGCGCTGACCGACAAGCTGTGTGAGGTATTTGACGCAGAGTTCTCGATTCCGGCGGAGGAGATCCACACGGCAACAGACGCTGCCTGGAAGGAACTGGCACATGTGCGCAATCTCATGCGCAAAAAAGGTGAGCAGACGCTCCGCTATCTCGAAAAGACCGGAAAGCACGGCATCGTTCTCGCAGGCCGTCCGTATCATGTCGACCCGGAGATCAACCACGGTATTCCGGAGCTGATCAATTCTTACGGCCTCGCAGTGCTGACCGAGGATTCGATCTCCCATCTCGGAAATGTCGAGCACCCGCTGATTGTCATGGATCAGTGGATGTACCATTCGAGACTGTACGCTGCCGCAAACTATGTAAAGAAAACCGAAAATCTGGATCTGATCCAGCTCAATTCGTTCGGCTGCGGACTCGATGCGGTCACAACCGACTGCGTGAGCGACATCCTGACGAAATCAGGCAAAATCTACACCTGTCTGAAGATTGATGAGGTGAACAACCTCGGTGCCGCGCGTATCCGCGTGCGCTCACTGCTTGCCGCGATCCGTGTACGAAAAACGAACCCGAAAAAGCGCAAGATCGTTCCCGCCAACCACAACCGTGTCATTTTCACGGAGAAAATGCGGGACAATTACACGATCCTGTGTCCGCAGATGTCACCGGTTCACTTTGAGCTGCTGCTGCCGGCATTCCGCTCCGCAGGCTACAACCTTGTCATCCCCGACGTATCGAGTCAGGAGGCGATCAACTCCGGTCTGCGCTACGTCAACAACGATGCCTGCTACCCGTCGCTGATCGTCGTCGGACAGCTTATGCACGCAATCGAGAGCGGAAATTATGACATCAATAAAACTGCGGTACTGATCTCCCAGACCGGAGGCGGCTGCCGCGCCAGCAACTATATCGGTTTTTACCGGCGCGCACTCGAAAAGGCTGGTTATCCGCAGGTGCCCGTAATCTCAATCAACATGGTAGGACTTGAGAAAAATCCCGGATTCACATTCACGCCTAAGCTCGTCCAGCGCGGTCTGTACGCGGCTGTATTCGGCGATATTTTCATGCGCTGTGTCTATGCGACGCGCCCGTATGAGAAGGTTCCCGGCTCGACAGACAAGCTGCACCGCAAGTGGAAAAAGCGTGTCTGCCAGTTCGTATCCGAGGATCACATGCTCTCACACCGCAAGTTTAAGTGGATGTGCCGCCAGATCATCAAGGAATTCGATGAACTGCCCCGCCGGAACGTGAAAAAGCCGCGCGTGGGCATTGTCGGAGAGATCCTCGTCAAGTTCCATCCCGAGGCGAACAACCACCTCGCGGAGCTGCTCGAAGCCGAGGGCGCAGAGCCGGTCGTACCGGATCTTCTCGACTTTCTGCTCTACTGCCTATACAACAATAAATTCAAGGCAGACGAGCTTGGCATGAGCAAAAAGTCCGCACGCAATTCGCTGCTTGGCATCAAGGCGCTCGAATGGCTGCGCTCCGCCGCACGCTCCGCGTTTGAAAAGAGCAGGC
>CALBJL010000047.1 GCA_937893485.1 uncultured bacterium
GGCAGTTCGCCACGGATGCATGGCAACATCGAGCCAAGTCTGAAGAAACAGCGAGACACCGCCGGGCAACCGGAGCAGGCTGATAGGATACCGCTGCACTCACAGCCCCTCCAACGACATATCACTTGCGGGAGCTGCAAATACGAAATATCGTGCTCACATGCCCCGAAATACCACTTATGTTGCACTCACAGTCCTCAACCACATATCACTTGCAGGAGCCGCACCCTCATGGTATACTTATGTAAATATGTACGTATAAATATGTGCGCATTTTGCACATGGTAAATTATATGAGAGGCTTCTGCTTATGATACGAACAATTTTTGTCGTTATTTTTGTTATTTTATTCCTTTTGCTGGGCATTCCGGTGCTCGGCGTATTCTGGCTGATCAGCCGGAACGAAAAGTGGAAAGACAGCGCGGCACTCGCGCAGCTACGCATCGTCCAATGGGCGTTCCGCTGTATCTGCGTGCTCAGCGGCATCCGCCTGACCGTCGTCGGCGAGGAACTTGTACCGAAGGACGAGCCGGTGCTCTACGTCGGCAACCACCGCAGCTACTTTGACATCATCATCACCTACGCGCGCTGCCCCAGACTGACCGGATACATCGCAAAAAGCAGTATGGAAAAGATCCCCCTGCTCTCCACATGGATGCGCCGTCTGAACTGCCTGTTCATCAACCGCGACGACATCAAAGCCAGTCTCAAAACAATTCTGGCAGGCATTGAAAATGTCAAATCCGGCATTTCCATGTGCATCTACCCGGAAGGCACCCGCGGCAAGGGCGACACCGAACTGGATATGCTCCCGTTCAAGGAAGGCAGTCTCAAGATCGCCGAAAAGACCGGCTGCAAGGTTGTACCGATGGCGATTACAGGATCTGCCGATGTGTTTGAAAAACATATGCCCTTTATCAGAAAAACGCACGTATTCCTGACTTATGGTGCACCGGTCGATCCCGCAGCACTGTCCAAGGAGGAAAAGAAAAAACTCGGAAATTATTGCCAGAATATTATATTGGGATTATTAAAAGAACAGCAGACACAGGTATCCGCAAAATAGGATTCCATCAGAAAACAAACACCCCTGCCAGAGCACCGGCTCCGTCAGGGGTATTCTTTTACATTCGTATTTATTTCGTCTCTGTCAGCGCACGCACGATCCTCGGATAATCCATAAAATGTGATGCTTTCACGAGTATTGTATCGCCCGGCTGCACAAACCCGCACACCCGCGCGAGCAGTGCATCCGTATCCGTTCCAAAGTAGTCATACTGCGTCGTAAAGTCAGGATATTCTGACACGCCGCGCACAAGCTCCTGCGACAGCGCTCCCGCTGCAAACAGCCAGTCAATGTGCTTTTCTGCCAGATATGCCCCGACCTCATAGTGGAGCTGTTTTTCATCCGCACCGAGCTCGCCCATATCGCCAAGCACGGCAATCGTGCGCCCCTCGCCCTGCGCGAGCACATCAATCGCAGCGCGCATCGATACCGGATTCGCATTGTAGCAGTCGTCGATCACGAGATAGCCGTCCGCCTCAATCAAATTTGTGCGTCCGCCGATCGTGCGGGCAGCCTCAATTCCGGCACAGATCTCCTGCGGTAACAATCCAAGCGCTCTGCCGACCGCCGCCGCTGCCATCGCGTTGTAAACGTTATGCATTCCCGGAATCGCTACATGTACGCGGTACACGCCCTCCGGCAGATGCAGGTCAAAATCAATGCCCCGCAGCCCATGATCCGCGACAGCATCCGCATAGATCTCCTTTTTGCCGTAGGCAGCCTGTGCGGGCAATGCCTCGCCCATACCGTAAAACACCGGTGCTGTGCCATGTACATCCGAAATCGTACACAGCTTGTCGTCGTCTCCATTGAGCACAATCGAAGCACCCTTTCTCAGATAATCAAACACTTCCGTCTTTGCCTTGAGAATGCCGTCCCTCGTGCCGAGATTTTCCAGATGGCAGATACCGATATTCGTAATCACTGCTACATCCGGACGGGCAACCTCTGCCAAACGGCTCATCTCGCCAAAATCCGAGATACCCATCTCCAGAACTGCGACCTCATGCTCCTTTCGCAGACCGAATACCGTGAGCGGCAGACCGATCTCGTTGTTAAAATTGCCGGCTGTCTTGTGTACATGATACCGCTGCGACAGTACGGAAGCGATCATTTCCTTTGTACTGGTCTTTCCCACGCTGCCCGTGATACCGACGACCGGAATCTGTAACTGGTCTAAATAACATGCTGCCAGACGGCGGAGCGCATCCCGCGATGATGCGACGACCAGACATGTTCCGGCTGCATTGTCCGGCACACGCTCACATACAACCGCCAGCGCCCCTGCCGCAAATACCTGCGGAATAAAATCATGTCCGTCCACACGTTCTCCTGGAAGTGCCACAAACACACTGCCCTCCGTTACCTGTCTGCTGTCCGTCACAATGGCTGTCGCCGTCGCGCGCTGATCCTGCGGTATGATGCCCGCCAGCCGCGCGCCACACGCCTGTACCATCCGTTCTATCGTCATGCCTTTCATGCGCGTTTCTCCCTTTTTTCGAGCGAAATAGAAATCAGCTGCTCACACAACTGCTCGTATCCAATGCCAATCGCTGCCGCTTCCTGCGGAATCAGACTCGTCGGAGTCATGCCGGGCAACGTATTTGCCTCCAGACAGTACATCTTTCCATCCTCATCCATAAGGAAATCCATCCGCGAATAAGTATCTAATCCGATGGCTGATGCCGCCTGCTCTGCGTAATGCTGCATCCTGACAGTCTCCGCCTCGGAAAGCTCCGCCGGACAGGTCTCTATCGTACTGCCCGCCTGATATTTATTTTTATAATCATACCAGCCGTTGATCGGTGCAATCTCAATGACCGGCAGTGCTTTACCATCGATCACACAGATGGAAAATTCGCGTCCCTGAATGTACTGCTCAACGACGATCTCGTCCTCCCACTTGAACGCTTCCTCCAAAGCCGCCTCATACTCTTTGCGGTCATTTACGATCGACACGCCGATGCTCGATCCGCCGCAGCACGGCTTTACGACACACGGAAACGCGGGTTGTTCCACGTTCTGCGCACCTTTTTTCACGGCAAATCCGCGCGGCACGGGTACACCGCCCGCAGCCAGTACCTTTTTCGCGAGATTTTTATTCATCGCGATCGCGCTGGAGAGATAATCCGATCCTGTATACCGGATGCCAAACAGATCAAAGGCTGCCTGAATCTTGCCGTTTTCGCCGTTTTCCCCATGTAATGCCATAAATACGATGTCCGCGGTCTGGCACAGCGCGATCACATTCGGTCCGAAAAAGCAGTCGGATTGATCTGCGCGTGATGCCTTGACTGCCTCCAGATCCGGAGCGGTCTCCGCGATCGCCGTAACCGCTGCACTCACTTCCTCGCTCTTTTCAAACCAGTGTGCCACATCTTCGCCCTCGCGTCCCATAAATACATCCATGAGAATCACCTGATGGCCGTTTTTGCGCAGGGCGCGGCATACATTGCTACCTGTCACCAGCGATACATCGCGCTCCGGACTGAGTCCGCCTGCTAATACTACGATATTCATATGTCTATGTTCTCCTGTCCCATCCAATTTTTGTAATGATGCGGAACCAGCCTTGTATTTACCGGTGTCCGATTAGTTCCATCCTACTCTATTTTATATGCAATGGCAAGCCCTTTTACCAGCACAGTTTCCTGTTCGGGCGGCGATAACAGGCGCTCCCGCTCCGCGAGCATCTCGCTGAGTGTCCGCATGCGCGCGTATGCCTGCTGTGCCTCATGCTGTTCCTCCAGT
>CALBJL010000048.1 GCA_937893485.1 uncultured bacterium
GCAAAAGGGCAGCACACGAATGCCGTATATGGATTTTTAAATATTTTGTTTAAGATTCTTGAGGAAGAACAGCCCCAGTATCTGACTGTCGCCTTTGATGTGAGCGCGCCGACATTCCGGCATCAGATGTATGATGCGTACAAGGGTACGCGCAAACCGATGCTGCCGGAGCTGAGGGAGCAGGTGCCGCTCATGAAGCAGATGCTCACCGCGATGGGTGTGAGGATTATTGAGCAGGAGGGACTGGAAGCGGATGACCTGCTCGGCACACTTTCCTGTCGTGCCGAGGAAAACGGCATGGATGTCTCAATTGTGTCCGGCGACCGTGATCTGCTCCAGTTAGCGACAGAGCATGTCAAGATCCGCATTCCGAAAACCAAAAAGACCGGAACCCAGATCGAGGACTATTATGCATCGGATGTGCAGGAGCGCTATCAGGTCACACCGAAGGAATTTATCGACGTAAAAGCACTGATGGGCGACAGCTCGGACAATATACCGGGTGTGCCGGGCATCGGTGAGAAGGGTGCGACCAAGCTGATCAGTGAATACCACTGTATCGAGAATGCGTATGCACATATCGACGAGATCAGACAGATGCGCGTGCGTGAGGCGCTGCGCGAGCATTACGACATGGCACAGATGAGCAAAGAGCTGGCAACGATTAAACTGGATTGCGAGCTTTCCTTTGCGTTTTCAGAGGCAAAGCTGGACAATCTGTTTACGCCGGAGGCTTATACGCTGTGCCGGGAGCTGGAATTTAAAAATATGCTGCAACGGTTTTCCGATGGTGCTGCGGAGCATTCTTCTGCAGAGACACAGATCCGGCTGCAGGAGGTGAAAACGCCCGAAGAGGTACAGCATGCGCTTGCTGCCATGGGCACACAACTGGCGTTCCGGTTATATCTGGAAAAGGATGAACTGCTCGGTCTGGCACTTTGCTCCGCGGAGGATACGGTCTACTGGATTGCGTGTGATGAGCAGCATCCGGCGCAGCAGCTATTTGGTTATGTGCGCGGGCTGGTTGAGAGCGGCAGAAACCTGCGGACACTTGAACTCAAGCCGCAGATCAAGCTGCTGTATCCGGACGGATTCGAGGTGAGCAGTCGTGCACAGATGGATGATATGGAACTCATGGCATATCTGCTGAGCCCGCTCCGTCATGAATATCCGTATGAGGATCTGGCACGGGAATATCTGAACCGCATGTATCCGACGCGGGCGGATCTGATCGGAAAGCTGACATTAAAAAAGGCACTTTCGGATGAGACGGCGCGTGGAGGTGCATTGCAATGGATCGCCGCAGAGCTTGTGACGGTTTTTGGGGCATATGAACCGATGAATGAACAGCTGCTGCATCAGGGAATGAAACAGCTCTATGAACAGATCGAGCGCCCGTTACTCTTTGTGCTGGCGGATATGGAGCTGGCAGGTATGATCGCGGACGCGGGTGCGTTAAAGGAATATGGGGATCAGCTGAGCGGGCGGATCGTGGAGCTTGAGCAGGAGATCTATGCCGAAGCCGGTGAGCAGTTCAATATCAATTCACCAAAGCAGCTGGGCGTGATTTTATTTGAAAAACTCGGTATGCCCTACGGGAAAAAGACAAAGACCGGTTATTCCACGGCGGCGGATGTATTGGACAAGCTTGCACCGGACTATCCGATCGTCGCACAGATTTTAGAATACCGGCAGCTTACAAAGCTGCGTTCGACCTATGCGGAAGGACTTGCTGGCTGTATTCAGGCGGATGGACGTATCCATACGACGTTCCAGCAGACGATTACGGCGACCGGACGGCTGAGCAGTACCGATCCGAATCTGCAGAATATACCGATCCGTATGGAGCTGGGCAGACTGATCCGCAAGGTATTTCTGCCGGCAGAACACCATGTGTTTGTGGACGCGGACTATTCGCAGATTGAACTGCGTGTACTTGCACATATGTCCGGGGATCAGACACTGATCGATGCGTACCGGCAGGCGCAGGATATTCACAGGATCACGGCATCGCAGGTATTTCATATTCCGTTTGATGAAGTGACGGATCTGCAGCGCAGAAATGCCAAGGCAGTGAATTTCGGCATTGTGTACGGCATCAGCTCGTTCGGTCTTGGAGAGGATCTTGGCATTACAAGACAGGAGGCGGCGGAATATATCAGGCAGTATTTTGCCACCTATCCGAGAATCAAGGAATTTCTGGATCAGATGGTGGAGCAGGCAAAGGAGACCGGCTATGCGACGACGCTCTTTGGCAGACGCAGACCGGTGCCGGAGCTGACCTCAAGTAATTTTATGCAGCGTTCGTTTGGTGAGCGTGTCGCGATGAATTCACCGATTCAGGGAACGGCTGCGGATATTATAAAAATTGCAATGATCCGGGTGCACGACAGACTGGCGCAGGAGGGACTATCCTCAAGGCTGATTTTGCAGGTGCATGATGAGCTTTTGATCGAAACGGAGCTGTCGGAGCAGGAACAGGTCAAACAGATTTTGGAGCAGGAGATGCAGCATGCTGCGGATCTTTCAGTTACACTGGAGATAGATATGCATACCGGCAACAACTGGTATGAAGCAAAATAAAGGGTGGACATATATGAAATTTATCGGACTGACCGGTGGCGTCGGAGCCGGAAAAACAACGGTATTAAAGGCGATGAAACAGCTCTGGCGCGTGCGGATTCTGATTGCGGATGAGATCGCGCATGAGCAGATGGAGCCGGGTACACCGTGCTATAAAAAATTGCATGAGGTGTTTGGTGCGGATGATATCTGGCTGCGTGACGGGAGCATCGACCGGCAGGGGCTGGCAAGGCTCTTGTTTTCCGATGATGAAAAGCGAAAACGGCTCAATGAAATTGTCCATCCGGCGGTGAAGCAGTATATTCTCGGCGAGGTGGAAAAGGAGCGTCAGGCGGGCAATTACGATTATGTGATCGTGGAGGCGGCGCTGCTGATCGAGGAACATTACGATGAATTGTGCGATGAATTATGGTATGTATATGCGCCGGAGGAGACGCGCAAAAAACGTCTGATGGCGGATCGTGGCTACAGTGCAAAGAAGGTAGATCAGATTTTTGCGGCACAGCTGCCGGAGGCAGTATACAGACAGCACTGTGCGGTAGTGATCGACAATGATCGTGATATGGATCATGTGCTGGAACAGATAACAAGGCTTTATGCAAATGAGGAGAAGTGAGATGGACACACATACAGTAGGAGATCAGAGACTGGTATTCGGTCTGGATATCGGAACGCGGAATGTTGTCGGAACGGTGGGCTACCGGGATGAGGAAGAGACGTTCCATGTGATTGCACAGTACAGCATGGAGCACGGAACGCGGTCGATGCTGGACGGACAGATCCATGATATCGGAAAAGTCGGAAAAACGATACTGAAGGTCAAAAGCAGACTCGAAGAGATGATCGAGCAGCCGCTGACGGATGTCTGTATTGCGGCGGCTGGCCGTGTGTTAAAGACGGTGACGACGCATGTGGATTATGAGTATCCCGAGGAGGCGGTCGTGACTGGGGAAATGATCCATACGCTGGAGCTTTTGGGTGTGGAGCAGGCACAGTCGATCCTGCGTGAGCAAAACGATACCAGATATCGTTTTTACTGTGTCGGATATTCGGTTGTCAAGTATTATATCAACGACGAGGTCTATTCCAACCTTGAGGGACATAAGGCAGAGGTGATCTCTGCGGATATTATCGTCACATTTTTGCCGGAGGATGTTATTGATGGTTTGTATGCGGCGGTTGCGATCGCGGGGCTGGAGGTAGCCAATCTGACGTTGGAGCCGATCGCTGCGATCAATGTTGCGATTCCGGAGCATTTCCGTATGCTGAATATTGCGCTGGTCGATGTGGGAGCGGGTACATCTGATATCTGTATCACAAAAGACGGCAGTATTATTGCCTATGGCATGATTCCGTTTGCGGGGGATGAGATTACTGAGGTCATCGTCCAGCACTATCTGGTTGATTTTAACATGGCGGAGCATATCAAGCTGTCTTCCACGGTCGATGATGAGGTCGAGTTTGAGGATATCATGAGTATTACCCATCGTGTGCCTGCAAAAGAGGTGTGGGAGCTGGTTGCACCGGTAGTAGAAAAGATCGCGTCCGGCGTGGCGGCGAAGATCATCGAGCTCAACGGAGATAAAACCGTCAGTGCGACATTTGTTGTCGGTGGCGGCGGAAAGGTACACGGATTTGTTGAGCATCTGGCGGAGGATCTGAATCTCCCGTCCGAGCGTGTGGCGCTGCGCGGACAGGAGGTATTAAAGGCGATTGATTTCCTGCAGCCGGATATTGAGAAAGATCCGCTGATCGTTACACCGGTCGGCATCTGCCTGAATTATTATGACCAGAAAAACAATTTCATTATGGTGCGCTTCAACGGAGAGCGTATCAAATTATACGATAACAACCGTCTGACGATCGTAGATGCGGCGCTGCAGGCGGGGTTCCCGAATGAATACCTGTTCCCGCGCAGAGGACAGGCGATCAACTTTACCGTAAATGGCAAACAGCGCATGATCCGCGGGGAGGCAGGCGAATCCTCGGTTGTCAGGTTAAACGGCAGGGAAGTAAATATCAATACGCCGTTAGAGCCGAACTGTGAGATCGAGATCATACCGTCCACAGTCGGCGGGGATGCGGAATATACGATTGAGCGTCTGGACGAATATACATCGGCGACACTCAGCTTTGAGGTCAACCATAAGACGGTGACCTGTCCGCGCTTTGTGCTCGTCAACGGAAAGCTGCAGCCGCCGACCTATGAGGTCAAGGATGGCGACAGTATTGATATCAGCAATTATTATACGGTTGCACAGCTGGCAGAGTTTATGGATGTCGAGGTCGATACCGAGCAGGATATTCTCGTAAATAACCGTGTGGAAAATATGGATGCGCAGATTTATGAGAACTTTAGTGTGGACTGGACGGTGCTTGCCTACCGGACGGCGAAGGAGGATATGGCAGAGCTTCCGGCTGAGCCGACAGACGGACCGCAGGCAGAGCCTGTGGAAGAACCGGCGCAGGAAGAACGGTCAGATGAACCGGTGAAAGGTCCAACGGGAGAACCGGAGAAAACAGAAGATACACCGACGGAAGAAGTGACCGCGGAAACCGAAGAAGCAGCAGAAGAACAGCCGCAGAGCCGTGAACCGGCAGACTGTGCGGTGTTTGTGAACGGAGATGTGATCGTGCTTCGCGGAAAGCCGGAGTATGTGTTTATTGATGTGTTTGATTATATTGATTTTGATTTGTCCGACTCGCGCGGCAGGGCGATCATTACACAGGTCAATGACAAGGATGCTTTTTATACACAGACATTACATGAGGGTGACGAGATCGTGATCCGCTGGGAAGAGAAATAGGAGCGGACGGGAAATGAGATTATGCAGTATCGCCAGCGGAAGCAGTGGAAACTGTATTCTGGCTGGCTCGGATCGCAGCCATATACTGATCGATGCAGGGATCAGCGGCAAGCGTATTCAGGAAGGAATCGAAACATTCGGACTAAAGCCCGAAGATGTCAGTGGTATTTTTATTACACATGAGCATATGGACCATATTCAGGGACTCGGCGTGATGGCAAGGCGGCATGGACTGCCGATCTACGGCACGGAGCAGACCCTGCAGGCGATCCGCCGGTGCGGGTCGGTCGGAAAGATCGACGAGGGGCTGTTTCATGCTATACATGTGGATGAGCCGCTGACTGTTGGAGACCTATCGGTGGAGCCGATCCACGTGTCACACGACGCGGCAGATCCGGTCATGTATGTGATCCGGCATGGGAGCCGTTCGGCAGCAGTTGTGACGGATCTTGGAAAATATGATCAATATTTGATAGACAAACTGCTGGGTATTCATGTATTATTGTTAGAGGCTAACCACGATGTGCGTATGCTCGAGATGGGCAGTTATCCTTATCCGCTCAAGCAGCGCATCCTCGGTGAGCGGGGGCATTTGTCAAACGAGACATCGGGCAGACTGCTCGGAATGCTCCTGCATGATCACTTTGAGGCAGTCGTCCTTGGACATCTGTCCAAGGAAAATAATTATGAAAAGCTGGCATATGAGACGGTGCGGCTGGAGGTGACACTGGGAGACAATCCGTATAAAGGCTCGGATTTCCCGATGTACGTCGCCAGGCGGGATACACCGTCGCAGGAAATTTACTGGTAATCACTGGGAGCTGTTCCCGTTTTGATTTTATACAGGAGGACAAGAACATGGAAAATTCAGGAAACAAGACGATCATCACGGTACTCGGACATGATACGGTGGGAATTATTGCAAAGGTATGTACCTATCTGGCAGAAAACGGTATCAACGTACTGGACATTTCACAGACGATCGTCTCCGGTTACTTTAACATGATGATGATTGTGGACATGACAGGTGCAAAAGTCCCGTTTGCGGATTGTGCAGCAGCACTTGATGAGATCGGCAAGGAGATCGGTGTGGCGATCAAGTGCCAGAAAGAAGAAATTTTTGAAAAAATGCACCGCATTTAAGAGCTTTATAAAAGGAGATAGATCATGATCAACATCTGGGAGGTCGAGGAGACCAATAAAATGATCGAGCAGGAAAATCTTGATGTCCGCACGATCACGCTCGGTATCAGTCTGATGGACTGTATTACTTCCGATTTGGAACAGTTAAACAAAAATATTTATGAGAAGATCACAACGACGGCAAAAGATCTGGTCGCTACCGGTGAGCAGATCGAGAAGGAGTATTGTATTCCGATCGTAAATAAACGGATTTCCGTGACACCGATCGCACTGGTTGGTTCTGCCGCATGTAAAACACCGGAGGATTATGTCACGATTGCAAAGACACTGGATCGCGCGGCTAAGGAGGTCGGGGTCAATTTCCTCGGCGGTTATTCCGCATTGGTGAGCAAGGGAATGACACGCGGGGAGGAGCTTTTGATCCGTTCGATTCCGCAGGCACTCGCGCAGACAGATCTCGTGTGTAGCTCGGTCAACGTTGGATCGACAAAGACCGGTATCAATATGGATGCCGTGCGTCTGATGGGAGAGATGATCACCGCGACTGCGGAGGCGACGAAGGATGCAGAGGTGAACGGCTGTGCCAAGCTCGTTGTATTCTGTAATGCACCGGATGATAATCCGTTTATGGCAGGTGCGTTTCACGGCGTGACGGAGGCGGATGCGATCATCAATGTCGGTGTCAGCGGTCCCGGCGTGATGCGGAAGGCACTCGAGAGTGTGCGCGGCGCGGATTTTGAGACGCTGTGCGAGACGATCAAAAAGACGGCATTCAAGATTACACGTGTCGGTCAGCTCGTTGCACAGGAGGCATCGCGGAGATTACATATCCCGTTTGGCATTATCGACCTGTCCCTTGCTCCGACACCGGCGATCGGAGACAGCGTGGCAGATATTTTACAGGAGATCGGACTGGAGTACGCAGGCGCACCCGGCACAACAGCGGCACTTGCGATGCTCAATGATCAGGTGAAAAAGGGTGGTGTCATGGCATCTTCCTATGTGGGAGGACTCAGCGGCGCATTTATTCCGGTCAGCGAGGATCAGGGCATGATCAACGCTGCGCAGGCAGGCGCACTCACAATCGAAAAGCTTGAGGCGATGACCTGTGTCTGCTCGGTTGGACTGGATATGATCGCGATTCCCGGAGATACGAAGTCTACGACGATCGCGGGAATCATTGCGGATGAGATGGCGATTGGCATGGTCAATCAGAAGACGACCGCAGCGAGGCTTATTCCCTGTCCCGGCAAGAAGGTCGGCGATTCGGTAGAGTTTGGCGGACTGCTCGGCTATGCACCGGTGATGCCGGTCAATCCGTATTCCTGTGATGCATTTGTAACCCGTACCGGACGCATTCCGGCACCGATTCATTCATTTAAAAACTAAATAGAGGAGGCAATTATGCAGATTGAGGCATTGAGCAGCAAATTATCAGAAAACAGTTATCCCGGCAGAGGAATCGTCATCGGACGCTCTGCTGACGGCAAGTACGCAGTAACCGCATATTTTATCATGGGACGCAGCGTGAACAGCAGAAACCGTGTATTTGTAGAGGACGGAGCAGGCATCCGCACACAGGCGTTTGATCCGTCAAAGCTGAGTGATCCGAGTCTGATTATCTATGCACCGGTGCGTGTGCTCGGCAATAAGACGATCGTGACAAACGGAGACCAGACGGATACGATTTATGAGCTGATGGACAAGCAGCAGACGTTTGAGCAGTCGCTGCGCACGCGTGAGTTTGAGCCGGACGGTCCGAATTTCACCCCGCGTATTTCCGGCATCATGCATGTGGAAAACGGAAAATACAACTATGCGATGTCCATTTTAAAGAGCAATAATGGTGATCCCGACAGCTGCAACCGCTATACATTTGCATATGAGAATCCAAAGGCGGGCGAGGGCCGTTTTATCCATACTTACATGAGTGACGGCGATCCGCTGCCGAGCTTTGAGGGCGAACCGGAATGGGTAAAGATCGGAGGGGATATTGACAGCTTCACGAAGATGATCTGGGACAATCTCAATGAGGATAACAAGGTATCACTGTTTGTCAGATATATTGATATTGCGACAGGCACTTATGAGACAAGAATCGTCAACAAAAACTGTTAATACAATCCGAAAACGAACGAATCAAAGGAGATAACGATCATGAATGAACTGGAGTTAAAATATGGATGTAATCCGAACCAGAAACCGTCACGCATTTATATGGAGGATGGTTCCGATCTGCCGATCACGGTGTTAAATGGCAAACCCGGTTATATCAACTTCCTCGATGCATTTAACGGCTGGCAGCTTGTGAAGGAGCTCAAGCGCGCGACCGGACTGCCGGCAGCGACTTCCTTCAAGCATGTGTCACCGGCAGGTGCGGCAGTCGGACAGCCGCTCAGTGACATAGAGCGAAAGATCTACTGGGTAGACGATATGGATATGGAGTTTACACCGCTTGCAAATGCCTATGCGAGAGCCAGAGGTGCGGATCGTATGTCTTCTTTTGGTGATTTTATTGCATTGTCGGATGTGTGCGATGTAGCGACTGCCAGCATCATCAAGCGTGAGGTGTCCGATGGCGTGATTGCGCCCGGTTATGAGCCGGAGGCATTAGAGATCTTAAAAGCAAAGAAAAAGGGCAATTACAATGTGATCCAGATCGATGCGGACTATGAGCCGAAGGCACTCGAGCGCAAAGAAGTATATGGCATCACCTTTGAGCAGGGCAGAAACGAGCTGGTCATCGACGATGACTTTTTCTCAAATATTGTGACGGAAAATAAGGAGCTGCCGGAGCAGGCGAAGATCGATCTGGCGATCTCCATGATCACGCTCAAATATACACAGTCCAATTCGGTCTGCTATGTGAAGGGCGGACAGGCGATCGGTATCGGAGCCGGACAGCAGTCGCGTATCCATTGTACGAGACTGGCGGGACAGAAGGCAGACAACTGGTATCTCCGCCAGAGCCCGAAGGTGTTAAATCTGCCATTTAAGGATTCCATCGGACGCGCAGACCGCGATAACGCCATTGATCTGTATATCGGTGATGAGTATATGGATCTGCTCGCGGACGGCACCTGGGAGCATACATTTACCGAGAAACCGGAAGTGTTTACCGCAGAGGAAAAGCGTGCATGGCTTGACCAGAATACGGATGTTGCACTCGGTTCAGATGCATTTTTTCCCTTTGGCGACAATATCGAGCGCGCGCATAAGAGCGGCGTGAAATATGTGGCGGAGCCGGGCGGATCGATCCGTGACGACCATGTCATTGCGACTTGTAACAAATATGGTATGGTGATGAGCTTTACAGGTATCCGTCTGTTCCATCACTAATCGTGAATCAGAGGTTATTTAGAAATGTACGAATTGTTGAAAGAAGAGGGACGCGCCAAGCGCGGAGTTTTGCATACGGTGCACGGTGATATCCAGACCCCCGTATTTATGAATGTCGGTACGGCAGGTGCGATCAAGGGTGCGGTGTCGACCGAGGATCTGAAACAGCTAAAAACGCAGGTGCAGTTATCAAACACGTATCACCTGCATGTGCGCACCGGCGACGAGACAATCAAGGAGCTTGGCGGGCTGCATAAGTTCATGGTGTGGGATCGCCCGATCCTCACGGACAGCGGCGGATTTCAGGTGTTTTCACTGGCGGGTCTGCGCAAGATCAAGGAGGAGGGTGTGCATTTTCACTCACATGTGGACGGACGCAGGATCTTTATGGGTCCGGAGGAGAGTGTGCAGATCCAGTCCAATCTCGGATCAACGATCGCAATGGCATTTGATGAGTGCCCACCGGCACTGGCAGAGCGTGGATATGTAGAGGATTCCGTGGCGCGCACGACCAGATGGCTTGAGCGCTGTAAGCGTAAGCTGGCGGAGCTCAATGCGCGCGAGGATACGATCAACAAACACCAGATGCTGTTCGGTATCAATCAGGGCGCAATTTTAGAAGATGTCCGCATCGACCATGCGAAACGGATTTCCGGGCTGGATCTGGACGGTTACGCTGTCGGTGGTCTGGCGGTCGGCGAGAGCCATGAGCAGATGTATCGTATTCTGGATGTGACTGTGCCGCATCTGCCGCGGAAAAAGCCCACCTACCTGATGGGTGTCGGTACACCTGCCAACATTTTAGAGGGTGTGGAGCGCGGCATCGACTTTTTCGACTGCGTCTATCCGACGAGAAACGGTCGTCACGGACATGCCTATACGAATGAGGGCAAGATCAACCTGCTCAATCAGAAATTTGAAAAGGATATGCGTCCGATCGAGGAGGGCTGCGGATGTCCGGCATGCCAGAAGTATTCGAGAGCCTATGTGCGGCATCTGTTAAAGGCGAAGGAAATGCTCGGTATGCGGCTGCTCGTCATGCATAATCTGTACTTCTACAACAATATGATGGAGGAGATCCGCGATGCACTCGACGAGGGCAGGTTCGCGTCGTACAAGGCAGAAAAACTGTATGCGATGAGCCGGAATGAGATCCATCATAACCATTGATGATACACAGTTTCCGATGCATCATGAAATTTATACTTGATGTTATCAGCACTTTCATGTATTATTGTGATAGTGTTTTTTTTAAACAAATGGAAATTAGGAGGAATTTATAATGATTTTAGCAAATCAGGCAGGCGGCGCAATCGGAATGGTACTGTGGATTGTGGTTTTAGTAGCATTTATGTACTTCTTCATGATTCGTCCCCAGAAGAAAGAACAGCAGCAGAAAAATGCAATGCTTCAGGCATTAGAGATCGGTGATACCGTACTGACGACCAGCGGTTTCTATGGTACGGTGATTGATCTGTCAGAGGATACAGTCATTATTGAGTTCGGAAATAATAAAAACTGCCGTATCCCGATGCAGCGTGCAGCAATCTCAGCGATCGAAAAGCCTGAGGATGCAGCAAAGGCTGTAGAGGAAAAGGATAAAAAAGACAAAAAATAAGTAAATAAATATTGCAGGGGGCGTATACGAAACATCTGGTATACGCCTTGTCTGCATATATGCGAAAGGAAAAAATATGAATTATCATGTAGGCGTGATCGCCGGCGATGGTATCGGACCGGAGGTTGTAGCAGAAGCAAAAAAAGTATTGGATACCGTAGGAAAAAAGTATGGACACACCTTTGACTATGAGGCAATTCTGATGGGTGGCTGCTCGATTGATGCGACAGGAGTTCCTCTGACGGATGAGGCGATCGCACAGGCAAAGGGCAGTGATGCCGTCCTGATGGGATCGATCGGCGGAAATACGGCGACTTCCCCGTGGTATCAGTTGCCGCCGCAGTTGCGTCCGGAGGCAGGACTTTTAAAGCTGCGGAAATCATTGAATTTATTCGCCAACCTGCGCCCGGCATATCTGTATACGGAGCTCAAGGAGGCGTGTCCGCTGCGCGATGACATCATCGGCGACGGATTTGATATGATGATTATGCGTGAGCTGACCGGAGGCCTGTATTTCGGAGACCGTGTGACAGAGGAGCGGGATGGAGTGATGACCGCTGTCGATACTCTTACATATAATGAGAATGAGATCCGACGCATTGCGATCCGCGGATTTGATATTGCGATGAAGCGCCGGAAAAAGGTGACGAGTGTTGATAAGGCGAATGTTCTGGATTCTTCGAGACTCTGGAGAAAGATCGTCGAGGAGGTCGCAAAGGATTATCCGGAAGTGACCTATGAGCACATGCTCGTGGATAACTGTGCGATGCAGTTAGTGAAAGATCCGAAGCAGTTCGATGTGATTTTAACAGAGAATATGTTTGGTGATATTTTATCGGATGAGGCAAGTATGGTGACCGGTTCGATCGGTATGCTTTCATCCGCCAGCTTAAATGACACGAAGTTCGGTCTGTATGAGCCGAGTGGCGGATCTGCACCGGATATTGCCGGAAAAGGCATTGCAAATCCGATCGCAACGATTTTAAGTGCAGCGATGATGCTCCGCTACAGCTTTGACCTCGATGCAGAGGCAGATGCGGTGGAGGCTGCTGTCAAGCAGGTACTCAAGGATGGCTACCGCACGATCGACATCATGCCGCAGGAAGAGGACAAAAAGGCATCCGTGACACAGGTGGGAACCGCACAGATGGGTGATCTGATCTGCGAACGCATCTGATCACAGACAGCTATAACAGATAGAAAAGAGGAAAAAAGAATGATAAGTGATAATGCACGTGCCGGAATGCAGCAGGCACCGGCGAGAAGTTTGTTTAACGCACTGGGATTTACGGCAGAGGAACTGAAAAAACCGATGGTAGGTATCGTCAGCTCTTACAATGAGATCGTGCCCGGACATATGAATATTGATAAGATCGTGGATGCAGTCAAGCTCGGAGTCGCTGAGGCGGGCGGTGTTCCTGTTGTATTTCCGGCAATCGCAGTCTGCGATGGTATTGCAATGGGTCATGTCGGCATGAAATATTCGCTCGTGACACGTGACCTGATCGCGGATTCTACCGAGTGTATGGCGATTGCACATCAGTTTGACGCACTTGTTATGGTGCCCAACTGTGACAAAAACGTGCCGGGTCTGCTCATGGCAGCCGCACGACTGAATATTCCGACCGTATTTGTATCCGGCGGTCCGATGTTGGCCGGACATGTCAAGGGACAGAAGCGGAGCCTTTCATCTATGTTTGAGGCAGTCGGCAGCTACGCAGCAGGCACAATGACAGAGGAGGATGTCACAGAGTTTGAAAACAAGGTATGTCCGACCTGCGGCTCCTGCTCAGGTATGTATACTGCAAATTCCATGAACTGTCTGACTGAGGCGCTCGGTATGGGGCTTGGCGGAAACGGCACGATTCCGGCTGTTTATTCCGAGCGTTTAAAGCTCGCAAAGCATGCAGGAATGGCTGTGATGGAGCTTGTCCGCAAAAATATCCGTCCGCGTGACATTATGACAAAGGAGTCTATCATCAATGCATTGACCGTGGATATGGCACTCGGATGTTCGACAAACAGTATGCTGCATCTTCCGGCAATCGCACATGAGATCGGCTTTGACTTTGATATTTCCTATGCAAACCCGATCAGCGAAAAGACACCGAACCTGTGCCATCTGGCACCGGCAGGTCCTACCTACATGGAGGACTTAAACGAGGCAGGCGGTGTGTATGCAGTTATGAAGGAGCTGGCAGATATCGGACTGTTAAATACCGACTGTATGACCGTGACCGGACAGACGATCGGCGAAAATATCAAGGATGCAGTCAACCGCAATCCGGAGGTTATCCGTACCGTAGACAATCCGTACAGCAAGACCGGCGGACTGGCAGTATTGAAGGGTAATCTGGCACCCGATGGATCGGTTGTAAAGCGCTCCGCAGTCGTAGAGGAGATGCTCATCCATGAAGGCCCCGCACGTGTCTTTGACTGTGAGGAGGATGCGATTGCAGCAATCAAGGGCGGTCAGATCGTCAGCGGAGATGTCGTTGTGATCCGTTACGAGGGACCCAAGGGCGGTCCTGGTATGAGAGAAATGCTCAATCCTACCTCTGCGATCGCGGGTATGGGACTCGGATCTTCCGTGGCACTCATCACCGACGGACGTTTCTCGGGTGCGAGCCGTGGCGCTTCAATCGGTCATGTATCACCGGAAGCAGCAGTGGGCGGCCCGATCGCATTTGTTGAGGAGGGCGATATCATCAGTATCAATATTCCGGAAATGACACTGGAATTAAAGGTATCCGACGAGGAACTGGCAGCGCGTAAGGCGAAATGGCAGCCGAAGGAGCCAAAGGTGACAACCGGATATCTGGCACGCTACGCAAAGATGGTTACCTCCGGAAACAGAGGGGCTATTTTAGAGATTAAGTAACACACAGCAAAGGGGAAAAAACATGCAGCTCACAGGCGCAGAAATCATCATTGAATGTTTGAAGGAGCAGGGCGTGGATACCGTGTTCGGTTATCCCGGCGGAGCGATCCTGAACGTATATGATGAGTTATATAAGCATAGCGATGAGATCAGACATATTCTGACCTCACATGAACAGGGTGCGAGCCATGCGGCAGACGGATATGCGAGAAGCACCGGCAAGGTTGGTGTCTGTCTGGCAACATCGGGACCGGGTGCAACCAATCTGGTCACCGGTATTGCGACTGCCTATATGGATTCCGTTCCTATGGTGGCGATCACCTGTAACGTAGGTGTGTCACTGCTCGGTAAAGACAGCTTTCAGGAGATTGATATTACCGGTGTGACAATGCCGATCACGAAACATAATTTTATTGTCAAGGATGTGGCACAGCTGGCGGCTACAATCCGCCGTGCATTTGCGATTGCACAAAAGGGCAGACCCGGTCCGGTGCTCGTCGATGTACCAAAGGATGTCACGGCAAATAAAACCGATTATGAGCCGGTTATTCCTGCGCATACACCGCGCAGTGCACATCCGATCTCGGAGTCTGAGCTTGCGACGGCACTCGGGCTGATCAAAAAGGCAAAGAAACCGTATGTGTTTGTTGGCGGCGGTGCAGTGATCTCGGGGGCATCCGATGAGCTGAGGAAGTTTGTATCGCTCTTACAGGCGCCGGTCTGTGATTCACTTATGGGTAAGGGTGCATTTGATGGAACAGACCCTTTATATACCGGCATGTTGGGTATGCATGGCACAAAGGTATCTAATTTCGGCGTCAGTGAGTGTGACCTGCTCGTTGTGGTAGGAGCGCGCTTCTCGGATCGCGTGATCGGAAATGCAAGCAAATTTGCACGCAAGGCAAAGATCGTACAGATCGACATTGATCCGGCGGAGGTCAATAAAAACATTGTCGTGACCGCGAGTGTGATCGGGGATGCAGCGTCCGTGCTTGCACAGCTGAATGCACGGATGGAGCAGCAAAACCATGACGAATGGCTGGCACATATTGCCGAATTAAAAGAGAAATATCCGCTGACCTATGCGCCGGAGGGCTTGAGCGGTCCGTATATGATGGAGCAGATTTATCAGCAGACAAATGGGGATGCGATTATCGTTACAGAGGTCGGACAGCACCAGATGTGGGCGGCACAGTATTATAAATACAGCAGACCGCGTACACTTCTGACGTCCGGCGGACTGGGCACGATGGGATACGGTTTGGGTGCAGCGATCGGTGCACAGGTAGGCAATCCGGATAAACAGGTGGTCAACTTTGCCGGAGACGGATGCTTCCGTATGAATATGAATGAGATCGCGACAGCGGCGAGAGAAAAGCTGCCGCTCATCGAAGTGATTGTCAATAATCATGTACTCGGTATGGTACGCCAGTGGCAGGATCTGTTTTATAATAAGCATTATTCGGCAACCGTGCTGGATGATGGTGTCGACTATGTCAAGCTGGCAGAGGCAATGGGCGCAACGGGACTGCGTGCGACGACCAGAGCGGAATTTGATGCGGCTTTTGCACAGGCATTACAGACACCGGGACCGGTCGTGATTGATGCGATCATTGGCTGCGATGACAAGGTATGGCCGATGGTAGCTCCGGGAGCGCCAATCAGTGAGGCATTTACAGACGAAGATCTAAAGAATAAAAACAACTAAGCGTGTTTAGAATGAGGAGGATATAACAATGAGCAGAGTATACAATTTTTCTGCAGGACCCGCAGTATTACCCGAGGAGGTATTAAAAGAAGCAGCAGACGAGATGCTGGACTACAAGGGCTGTGGAATGTCCGTGATGGAGATGTCACATCGTTCCAAGGTATATGACCGGATCATCAAGGAGGCGGAGGCAGATATCCGTGATCTGATGAATATTCCCGATAATTACAAGGTTCTGTTTTTACAGGGCGGTGCATCCCAGCAGTTTGCAGCGATCCCGATGAACCTGATGAAGAATAAAAAAGCCGGATATATCATTACCGGACAGTGGGCAAAGAAGGCATTCCAGGAGGCAAAGATGTACGGAGAGGCAGTAGAACTCGCATCTTCCGCAGACAAGACCTTCTCTTATATCCCGGATTGCTCCGATCTGCCGATCACAGACGATATGGACTATGTTTATATCTGTGAGAACAATACCATTTATGGTACAAAATATAAGACACTGCCGAATACAAAGGGCGTAGACCTCGTTGCGGACGAATCTTCCTGCTTTTTATCTGAGCCGGTTGATGTGACCAAATACGGCGTGATCTACGGTGGCGTACAGAAGAACGTCGGACCTGCGGGTGTTGTGATCGTGATTATCCGTGAGGATCTGATCCGTGATGATGTGCTGCCCGGCACACCGACTATGTTAAAGTACAAGACACAGGCAGACAACGACAGCCTGTACAACACACCTCCCTGCTATGGCATCTACATCTGCGGCAAGGTATTCAAGTGGATCAAGAAGATGGGCGGTCTGCAGGCAATGAAGGAGCACAACGAGAAAAAGGCGAAGATTTTATACGATTTTCTCGACGAGAGCAAGCTGTTCAAGGGCACGGTCCGCAAGGAAGACCGTTCACTCATGAACGTTCCGTTTGTCACAGGAAACGAGGAGCTGGATGCCAAGTTTGTCGCAGAGGCAAAGGCAGCCGGATTTGAGAACCTGAAGGGACATCGTACCGTCGGCGGCATGCGTGCATCTATTTACAATGCAATGCCGATCGAGGGTGTTGAGAAGCTGGTAGCGTTTATGAAGAAGTTTGAAGAGGAGAATGCTTAAAATGTTTAATTATACCTGTTTAAATCCGATTGCAAATGTAGGACTGGACTTATTAACCGATGATTATAAGAAAGTAGACGATCTGGCAGACGCGCAGGCAGTGCTCGTGCGTTCCGCAGCAATGCATGATCTGGAGCTGCCGGAGGGCTTGGAGGCAGTAGCCAGAGCCGGAGCCGGAGTCAACAATATTCCGCTCGATAAATGTGCCGAGAAGGGTATCGTTGTATTCAATACACCCGGTGCCAATGCCAACGGTGTCAAGGAGCTTGTATTTGCGGGTATGCTGCTCGCAGCCAGAGACGTTGTAGGCGGCATTAACTGGTGTGTATCCGAGGCAGGAAACGCAGATATTGCAAAGGTTGCCGAGAAGCAGAAGAAGAATTTTGCCGGAACAGAGCTCTCAGGAAAGAAGCTCGGTGTCATCGGACTCGGTGCGATTGGTATCAAGGTCGCAAATGCGGCGAGACATTTTGGAATGGAAGTATACGGCTATGATCCGTTTATTTCTGTCAATGCGGCATGGAGCCTGTCACGTGATGTCAAGCACATCAATGATCTGGAGACGATTTATAAAGAGTGTGATTATATCACCGTACATGTGCCTTTGATGGACAGCACGAAAAAAATGATTAGCGCAGAGGCAATCGCTATGATGAAACCGACCACTGTGGTCTTAAACTTTGCGCGTGATCTGCTCGTAGACGAGGAAGCGATCGTAAAGGCGCTTGCAGAGGGTAAGCTGCGCAAATATGTATCCGATTTTCCGAATCCGACAACCGTCGGACAGCCGGGATGCATCGTCAGCCCCCATCTGGGAGCATCCACAGAGGAATCCGAGGACAACTGTGCAGTTATGGCTGTCAAGGAGATCCGCGATTACATGGAAAACGGTAATATCAATAATTCCGTGAATTACCCGAGATGTGACATGGGTGTCTGCCAGACAACCGGCCGTGTAGCAGTGCTGCATAAAAATGCAAAGGGCGCGATCGGAAGCTTTACCGCAATTCTCGCAGATGCGGGAGTCAATATTGACAACATGTCAAACAAGAGTAAGGGCGACTTCGCATATACGATGATGGATGTAGATGCAACTGTATCTGCTGATGTGGCTGCAAAGCTGGGTGCACTGCCCGAAGTATTCAAGGTGAGGGTGATTAAGTAATGGCGAATATCAGACCATTCCGGGCGATCCGCCCGACAGTGGACAAAGCGGCGGCAATCGCTGCGTTGCCCTATGATGTGTACAACAGGCAGGAGGCAAAGGCAGTCGTAAAGGACAATCCCGATTCTTTCCTGAATATCGACCGTGCGGAGACACAGTTTGACGATTCGGTCGATACCTATGCGGAGTGTGTGTACCAGAAGGCACATGATCTGTTATGGGAAAAGATCAACCGTGGGGATTTTATCCGCGAGGATGTGCCCTGCTATTATATTTATGAGCTGACGATGGACGGGCGCGTGCAGACCGGTATCGTGGCATGTGCATCGATTGATGACTATGAGAATCAGGTCATCAAAAAGCATGAAAATACGCGTGCCGACAAAGAGGCAGACCGTATCCATCATGTGGATAGCTGCAATGCACAGACCGGACCGATCTTTTTAGCATACCGTGCGAATGCGGTCATCCGTGAGATCGTTGCAAAGACAAAACAGACCGCAGCCGTGTATGATTTTACGTCTGAAGACGGCATCCGCCACCGGGTATGGGTCATTGCGGATGCAGCGGATATCGAGGCGATTCGTAGCGCCTTTGACAGCATCGGGGTGATCTATATTGCAGATGGACATCACCGCGCTGCATCAGCAGTCAAGGTTGGTTTGAAGCGCCGTGCGGAGCATCCGGACTATGACGGCAGTGAGGAGTTTAACTACTTCCTGTCAGTCCTGTTCCCCGATGAGGAACTCATGATTATGGACTATAACCGCGTCGTGAAGGATCTGAACGGTCTGAGTGAAGATGCATTTTTGAAAAAAGTACAGGATTTATTTGATGTGAAGCCGGTCGGCAAGGCAGACCGCAAACCGGCGAAAAAAGGCGATTTCTCGATGTATTTAAACGGTCAGTGGTATCAGTGTACGATCCGTGAGGCTGACCGCAGCAGTGATCCGGTTAAAGGGCTGGATGTATCGCTGTTACAGGAGCTGTTGCTCACACCGGTTCTGGGTATCGGAGATCCAAAGACCGACAAGCGGATCGATTTTGTCGGGGGAATCCGCGGACTGGATGAGCTGGAGCGCCGCTGTGGCGCAGACGGGGACAGCGTCGTTGCATTTGCAATGTATGCGACGGATATCAGTGAGTTGTTTGCCGTGGCAGACGCCGGACTTTTGATGCCGCCGAAGTCGACATGGTTTGAGCCGAAGTTGCGCAGTGGGTTGTTTATTCACGAAATCTGACAAGGAGAGACTGCATGTTGACAGATGGACAGAAAGAATTGTCATTGTTTCAGCAATATTTACAGGATGCATTGCCGGCGGTGATCAGCTTTGCGCTGTCGGTTGTCGGTGCCGTACTCGTCTATCTGATCGGTGCCCGTATCATCAAGCTGCTGCGGCGGCTGTTAAAACGGATGCTGCAAAGGCACAATGTAGACGAGGGTGTCCAGCAGTTTCTGGATGCGATTGCAAAATTTGCGGGTTATTTTGTGCTTGTGCTGATGATTCTGGGATTTTTCGGAATCACGACCGCATCTGTGGTAGCCGTACTCGGATCGGCAGGACTGACACTCGGACTCGCTTTGCAGGGAAGTCTATCGAACTTTGCGGGCGGTGTGCTCATACTGATGCTCAAGCCGTTTCTGGTCGGAGATTATATCATTGAGGAGACCGGAAAAAACGAGGGCTATGTGCATGAGATCTCGATCTTTTATACGACGCTGCGCACGTTTGACGGAACGCTGATCGTGATTCCGAACGGAACGCTCGCAAACAACAGTATCACGAACCTGACGAAAAGCGGCAGGCGCAGGCTCAGCGTGACGGTAGATGTCGCATATGGCGCAGATCTCGCACAGGCAAAGCAGATTCTGATGCTGATCGCGGAACGCTCGTGCTTTCGCATGGATGCGGAGGCTCCGGTCGTGGTTGTGTCGGAGCTGGCGGAGAGCAGTGTCAAGCTCTGTGTCCGCGTCTGGACAACACCCGGCCAGTATTGGGATGAGTTATTTCAGCTCAATGAACAGATCAAGCTGGAATTTGACAAGGCGGGTATCGAGATCGCATTTCCTCAGTTGGATGTGCATGTTCGATAAAAATAAGTGTTTTTTATGGAAAAGAATTGACAAAATTGCTAAAATGTGCTAAGTTGATTCTAACGTTGAAAAAGCTGCACCAAAGAGGCGTGGAATTTCAAGCAATATCTAATTGAGTTTAGGAGGAAGTATTTATGCAGCAGGGAACTGTAAAGTGGTTTAATGCAAAAAAAGGCTACGGATTTATTTCTGATGAAGCCGGCAACGAAGTATTTGTTCATTTTTCAGCACTGAATATGGACGGCTTCAAGGAATTGAAGGATGGCGAGAAGGTTGAGTTTGAGGTTGTAGAGGGAGAAAAGGGACCTCAGGCAGCAAACGTTACCAGAATCTAATTCGTCACAATATTTTGTTTTGCACACAGAAAACAGTCATTCCATATAGGGTGGCTGTTTTTTTGTGTAATAGGAAATTCCTATCACACAAAACGCTCCGCGAGGATGCGCACCTCGCGGAA